>JAPLDV010000005.1 GCA_026391235.1 Bacteroidia bacterium
CTTCTTCCGGTCTAGGAAAAGCGACAGCCGGATTCCTTGCCTCCCGGGGGCATATTGTTTATGGTACCAGCCGGAAACCTTCCGGAGAACAACTGCCCTATAAAATCATCACAATGGATGTTACTGATGAACAATCCGTGACAATTGCCGTTAATGAGGTTGTTGCGGCTGAGGGGAGAATTGATATTCTCGTCAATAATGCCGGGATGGGGACCGGGGGCGCATTAGAGAATTTTTCTGCCGCAGAAGCTCAAAAACAATTCGATACCAATTTCTTCGGCATGGCCAGCGTGGTCAGCAAAGTACTTCCCTTTATGAGGGCTCAAAAGTCCGGTAAAATTATCAATATCAGCTCCATTGGCGGACTTATGGGTTTACCTTTCCAGGGGCACTATTCTGCAGCCAAATTTGCAGCAGAAGGGTTCAGCGAGGCTCTGTTTATGGAGGTCAAATCATTCAATATCAAAGTAGTGGTTGTTAATCCGGGGGACTTCAAAACCGGATTTACTTCAAATCGCGTGTTTACTGCAAAGGATTCAGCCGGGAGTGATTACGATAACCGGTTTAAAAGGGCCGTTGCGGTGATAGAGAAAGATGAACATGGAGGTTCCGATCCTATTGTGCTTGCCCGTACCATTGGAAAAATCGTCCGGAAAAATAACCCGCACTTCCGCTATATCGTTGGCCGCTTCGACCAGCGCCTGATCGCCCGGCTGAAACCTTTCCTGCCACACAGGCTGACGCAGTGGATATTGACCGACCATTACAAGGTGTAGAGACGCATAATTGCGTCTATCAGAGACACATGTAGAGACGCATAAGAGACGCATTTATGCGTCTCTACGATTAAACCAAACAAATTTCCAATTATGAAAAACTTTTTTAAGATTATCCTGATTTCTCTGATCGGACTGACCGCAATGGTTGGGCAACTCTGGTCGCAGGACGGAACCAATGCCAAAACCAAGGCCCTCCATGTGATCGGGACGGCTCATTTCGATACGCAATGGCAGTGGACTATCCAAACTTCCATTAACGAGTACATTCCTTCCACTTTTAATGAGAACTTTAAATTATTCGAAAAATACCCCGATTACAAATTCAGCTTCGAAGGTGCCATCAAATACATGCTGATGAAAGAATATTATCCCGAAGCGTATCAAAAAATGAAGGAGTATATTGCTGCGGGCCGCTGGAATATTTGCGGCAGCTCACTGGATGCCACAGACGTAAATATTTCTTCACCCGAGGCGGTCATCCGCACTATACTCATCGGACAGGATTACTATAAAAAGGAATTCGGCGTAAAAAGCTATGATATATTCCTGCCAGACTGCTTCGGCTTTGGATACGCATTGCCAACAATCATGAGACATTGCGGCCTTTCAGGCTTTTCTACTCAGAAATTAACCTGGGGAGCTCCTTTCGGGGTACCATTTGACATCGGTACCTGGACAGGTGTCGACGGTTCCAGGGTTTTTGCTGCCTTGAACGGCGGTTCTTATGGCGCCAAACTTCGGGGTGATCTGTCGAAAGATCCCAAATGGAACGAAACCGTTAATAAAACAGGTGAGAAATCTGGTATTTATCTGGGATACAGGTATTTCGGAACCGGTGATATCGGCGGTGCACCGGAAGATTCATCCGTATTCTATCTGGAGAAAGCGATCCATTCCGATGGTCCTTTGAAAGTGATCAGTGCACCGGCCGATCTGATGGGACGTCAGATGACTGCTGCCCAGCTCGACAAACTTCCACAGTTCAATGGTGAACTGCTTACCTCACCGCACGGTAACGGATGCTACACCTCACAGGCAGCCATGAAAACGCTTAACCGGAAGAATGAACTGCTGGCAGATGCAGCTGAGCGCTCGGCCGTGATGTCCAGCTGGCTGGGTGCAACCTATTATCCCAAACAGACTCTGCAGGAAGCATGGGTTAGATTCCTGTGGCATCAGTTTCATGATGACCTCACCGGTACCAGTATTCCCGAGGTATACACTTTCTCGTGGAATGATGATTTGCTGAGCCAGAATCAGTTTGCCGGCGTTCTGGAAAATACCGCCGGTGGTGTGATCCGTGGTTTGGATACCCGTACCGGAGGTATTCCGGCAGTTATTTATAACCCGCTCTCCATCGACCGTGAAGATATAGTGGAAGCCAATGTTGAATTGCCGGGAGAGTATAGCCAGATCAGGGTATTTGACCCGGCCGGCAAGGAGGTTCCCGCTCAGGTGATCCAAATGAACGGACGGGTGGCCACCGTTGTCATTGCAGCGTTTTGTAAACCGGTAAGCTACCAGGTATTCGATGTCGTT
>JAPLDV010000080.1 GCA_026391235.1 Bacteroidia bacterium
GAATGCCCGCTGCAAGCCGAACACCCCTTCACCGCGTTTGATATCGCCCAACCCGGTTTCACAGGCTGAGAGAACCACCAGTCCGGTTTTTCTCAGGTCCATGTTGGATATTTCGTAAGCAGTTAAAATCCCGTCTTCCACTCCCTCGGGTAATGGCAAACCCTTCCAGGCAAGGTTTCCACCGGCCATGATCAGACCGGTTCGCCTCAGAGGATTATCGGCCACCCGGAACCGCTTGTCCATGCTGAATTGCATCAATTCCCTTTCTTTGGTTTCCCTGGGTGGGAAATAGAATCCATGCGTGGCCAGGTGCAGGATCGTGGGGGCATTCTTTCCGCTCAGGCGTTTGAATTGTCCTTCGGTGGCCAAGGAACCCGTGTCCAACTCAGTTTTCCAGTAATTATCTGTCAGATAGCCGTTCACCCGGATCACCTCCTCCCGGGTTCCTTCCAGATACCCAAAGGTGCGCCCACCCCGGGTACTATCATCCGGCAGATAGCTTCGGGTTACTTCCACTCCACCCCTCATGGCGTCACGAACGAGAAAGGCCGTATCCAGGTCATACCGGATGCCGCCGAACAAGGCGGCTGTTAGCGGTTCGGCCGATTCTTTCATGGGTTTTTCAATGGCCAGCTCACGGGTACTCAACAGGTAATGAATATCCAGCGAATCGATCAGGCAGTTGGTATTGCTTTTCATCAGGGCTTGAAACGGAACTGTGGTCAATAATCCGGATGTCGACAGGAACACGGTGTTTACACCGGTAAGGTATTCTTCCAGTGGTTGCCAAGTTAATTTGTACACCTCCTTCAGAATTTCCGGGGTATAGCTCTTTCGGAAAAACCGGTCTTTGGCTTCATCGGTATAATTGAGCAGATCAAACAATTGTTTCCCCTCGAACAGGGAAACGAACCTCGGATACTCATACCCGGGCCTAACAATCAAAGCTGCATATAGCGTGCTGTCAGTCAATTTTTTGCCATTGTAATGCCGGAAATTAATCAATTCAACAGCAGCTTCGTTTTCAGATAATCCTTTTTGGACTTCCTTCCATTGTATTCCCAGCGAAGACTGCATATTTCCAAAAACCTGTGATTTACGAATTAGTTCTTTCTCCAGGGTATTGGCCACTCCTTCGAGAGAATCCATATTGGCATAACGTTTCTCCACAGGCCTGTTATACAGGAAGTTAATCTGTTCTTTCACCCCGATCCATTGATTGAAGGTGCCAACCACGATAGAATCCCCACTTTCCAGAACAGCCTGCCGCATCCGGATGGATGAGGCAAGAGTGGCACCTTTCAGGGCCAGTTCGTTGTTCAGACTTTGGATGGCGAGTGATGGACTGGCTTTTTGACGGCCGGCAATAAATGAATTATTCATTTCAAATTGATCGCTGACGCTGGAATAATAAAGCTGGGCTTCTGTCTCGGAAAGGAATTGATAACCCTTATTCAGCTGGTTCATCAGGATGGAATTGGCTTCAAGAATTAATGGTTCTGCCTTTGCAGGTTGTCCGTTATTCTGATATAATCCGGCCAGATTGTTCAGCGATTGGGCATAGTCGGGATGCTCAACGCCCAGACCTTTTTTGCGGATTTCCAAAGCCTCTTTGAAAAGGGGCTCCGCTGCTGCGTAATTGCCCATAACATTGTATAATACAGCAAGGTTATTCAGCGATTGGCCATAGTCGGGATGCGCAACACCCAGATTTTTTTTGCGAATTTCCAGAGCCTGCCTGTACAGGGGCTCTGCTGTCGTGTAATTTCCCCTGCCAGAATAAAATTCGGCCAGATTGTTTAGGGAGGAGGCATAGCTGGGATGCGCTTTGCCAAGAGTCTTCCTGAAGATTTTCATAGCCTGTTTGTAAAGGGGCTCCGCGGCCATGTAATTGTCCATCGATTCGTATAACACGGCCAGATTGTTTAGGGAGGAGGCATAATCAGAGTTCTTCTCCCCAAGGACATTTTTACGGATCTCCAGAGCCTGTTGGTACAGGGGCTCAGCCGCGGCATAATTGCCCATCGAAACATACAATCCTGCGAGGTTGTTTAAAGAGGTGGCATAGTCGGGATGCCCTGCCCCCAGTACTTTTTTGCGAATCGCCAAAGCCTGTTGGTATAATGACTCAGCGGCAAAGTAATTGCCCGTAAGATCATATAGCATACCCAGGTTGTTTAACGAGTTGACATAGTCGGGATGCTCCTCACCCAGTACTTTTTTACCAATTTCCAAAGCCCGCCTCAAAAGGGGCTCCGCAGCCGAGTAATTGCCCATTGAACAATATAACAATCCAAGGTTGTTCAGAGAGGTCGCATAACTGCGATGCTCTTTACCAAAGACCTTCTCTCGGATTTCCAAGGACTTTTTGATAAGGGGTTCGGCAGCGGCGTAATTGCCGGTAGAATAATATAACATTCCCAGGCCGTTTAGCGTGACAGCATAGTCGGGATGCTCTTTGGGCAGTACTTTTTTGCGGATTTCCAAAGCCAGTTTGAAAAGGGGCTCAGCGGCCGGGTAATTGCCCCTTTCACAGTATACCCCGGCCAGGTTATTTAACGATTGGGCATAGTCGGGATCCTCTTCGCCCAAAACTTTTTTGCGGATCTCCGCAACTTCCTCGAGAATGGGCTGTGCTGCTGCGTAATTGCCCATATAGAGATATAACAATCCCTGGTTGTTTAGTAAGTTTAAATAACCTGGATTCTCCTGGCCCAGAACAATTTTGCGGATCGCCAAAGCTTCCTTAAGCAGGTGCTGCGCCGCTGCATAATCGCCCATATCTTTGTATAACCCTGCCAGGCTGACTAACGAGGTGGCATAGTCGGGATGATCTTTGCCTACCGATTTTTTAAGGATTTCCAATGCCTGTTTGAAGAGTGGCTCAGCGGCTGCGAAATTTTCCTGTTCCCAAAATATGTCTGCCAGGTTGCTCAGTGAGATGACATAATTTTTGTGCTCCGGACCATATTCAGCTTCCGCTTTTTTTAAAGCCCTGTTTGCATAAACCAACGCACTGTCCAAATCTCGTTTGTTAAAACACTCCTCTGTTTTACTATTCAATTTCTCCCACGTTTGAGAAAACCCGGGAGTAACACCAAAAGACAAAACAACTGTGATCGCCAGGTAAAGTAAATTTCGGTTATTCATGACTATTGCGTTTTTCTAATACTATTCATCTTATCTGGTTAAAACCAAAGGCCGGGATATTGACAAATGATGCCGGCCACTCTTTTTAAAACCAACCAGTTGAACAAGGACTTCCCTGCATCAGTCATAAAAATACAATTTCAATATCAAACAACCTCCTGCTTTGTGGAGAAACATCATATTCGGTTTTTCAAAAAAAAACCTGGAAACGTGTTTACGTTTTCCTTTTCCATGATTGTATCCGTGCGGCTGTGTGTGGGAAAAACAAGATAATGAAAAAGCCAGATCTTTTAATTCAGACAATATGAAACTATGTTATTTAAAATCAGCGTTATTGCTTTAGCAGTACAGGTCTTGGTACCCTGTTCAGCCTACGTCAGTACTATGTCATCTAACTTAATATCAAAATGAAAAAATGAAAAAAGAAATTAACATCCGGAACATCATAAGATGTTTATTCTGCTCATGTTTGGTAATATTTGCCTCATCGTGTAAAC
>JAPLDV010000158.1 GCA_026391235.1 Bacteroidia bacterium
TGAAACAAAGAATAGGCTTGATTTGATCATCTAAACCTTGCAGATGATTAAGTGAATCAATTGATTACAATTTTTGAGAATGTAACTTTATTATTGGATTGCAAGATCTTAACGAAATAAATTCCAGGTTTCCAGCGATTCGTATATATTCTGGCAATTGAGTTTTCCATCGCTGAGCTTTGCTCCTGATGCATTACCTGGCCCAGTGTATTGAAGATGACAATATCACTTTTGCCATTGAGACCATCGATAATAACACCTTCTTCCGGTTTGAAGTAAACCCGGATTTCGGATTTCAGGACCTGAGGATTTGTGCCATTACTTTTAAGGCCCATTGTGCCATCAGTCCAGATGTTCTGAGCAAGAAGCCTGGTTTCCAATAAACTACCACCCTCTTCGCCGAAAACTAGTACTCCCTGGCCTCCGATTATTGGTGTTAATCCGTACAAGGATTTACTGGCTCTCAAGTCGTTGATCAAAGTTTCATCAGGCCAACAAGGTTGTCCATCCATAGTAAGAGCAACTGCTTTAATAACTTCAAAGAGACTTGAACCAAAAATAGGATCACGGTAAATAATAATGACAGTATCATTTATTATGGAACCCAAAAACCCAGATCCAAATTTCCTTTTAATTTCAATACCATCAGATCCCCATTTTAATTCCCCTGTCTGGCCGATTAATTGACCATAAAGACAACTAATTGTACCATTCGAAGATTTCTGGTAATTATACCATAAAACAAGGACATCCCCATTTGAATTTATTCCTTGAACCACCGGACCGTAATGGTTTATAGAATTATCCTCTGAGATCTTCAGACCAGGTTCAGGCCAAAGGATGTTTCCATCCGCTGTGATCCCTTGAATGTAAGCAACTGATCGTGCCGGATAGCAAGCACATGCATCCCATGTTATATAAAAGATGCCATCCTCACCCGCATAGGTATGAACAATAGTTCCCGGACCAATACATTGGTTTGATATGGGAAGATCCTTGGCCCAGAGATCACGTCCGTTGTAATCAATTTTCTTAACCAATATCTGATATGAACCGATCGGGGGGTCAGCGGTGTATGCAATCAATAAACTTCCATCCGGACGACTCATAATTCCCTTTCCAAGCATATCAAACTGGTCGTCCTTTATTATTTTGGGTTGGGAATTCCATAAAACAATACCATCATTGGATATTCGATAAATGAAGACCTGGGACTTGTCCAAAATACCAGTTTCATTGTATCGGTTTAAAATCAGGTATATTGAATTGTCTTGATTAACAACAATTCTGGGATTTCCCTCATTAGTTTCTTCAATGATGAATTTGATTCCAGTTTCAGCCCAAAGGTGTTTTCCGGTTTGATCAATCTTATACATGGATATATCGAGAGTACCATCCTGTAAAACCTCACTTAAAGCGATCAATGCATCACCCGATAGATTGACTTTCAAATCATCTATCCCATCTTTGGGATTATTACTGACCATTATGCCATTTCCTTCAAATTGTGGATACCCATTAACATCCAAGGTTTGTAAAAAAAGACAATATTTCTTATTTATCATCGCCTTTGTATAAGTAATAAAGAATAGATTGTGATTAGAATATACGATTTTAGCACCAAGTGGAGATCCTTCCTGACAAATAATCAAATTGGATGAGGGGTTATTACTCCATTGAGCTTTAACAGCAGCGATTGAAGAAATTAATAAAAGGGCAGTCAGACCAGTTCTTAGTGAGAAACTGCCAGAGAAATCTTTAAAGTTCATGGTAATTTACATTTACTTAGACCTAACAAAAAAACTCAGAGTAGGATTACCTGCCTCATCTGCATGTTACATGAGGACATTTTTTGCATCACGGGTATTACTCCGTTCTGCGCGCCAGTTCGTTAGCCTCTGCAAGGAATTCGTCCACAGTGAGCTCTTTGTACAAAATCAGACCATGAGCGGCCCTTAGCGAAGGACGCTCGTTTTGATAAAAGAAGTCTTTGCCCAGCAACAGCTGAATCTCACGGAACTGTTCGACCCACATTTTTTGAGCCAGATCACAGAATGGCCCATTTAGTTGCGGACTCGGAAATGATGCATCCAACTGGCTCAAATAACACTGTCGGAAGCTATTTTGCAATACAGCCATGGCATTCAGCGATACCGGCCAATACACATTGGCCTCGGCCGTGTGATACCGGTGCCACACGTTCCGGTACCCGATGATGGTTAAAGGGCTCCGAGTCTTCTGAAGTGTTCCGGGTAGAGACGGATAATTATCCGTCTTTACAGAATGGTTATCGTCGTCTTGCCAAATTTTCACGGCCTTGGCAATCGTCTGCAGCACCTTATAATGAGTATCCGGGCCGCTCCCCTCGGGGTCCATGGTAACACTGATTACCTCGGGTTTGCTACGGCGGAGCAAGTCGAGTACCGGCTGTACGTCGCGCTCTATCTCGGGTTGTTGGGTGAAAATATCACCCTGATAAAATCCAAGTCTCAAATGATGAACATCTTTTACCTGGATACCGGAATGAGCCCAAACAAGCTCTTCCTCAAATTCGCGAATCATCCCCTTCAGTTTCTGAACATCCGGTGTATTTTTCTCACCATCGTAGCAATTGCGCAGATATTCAACTAAATCCGAGATCTTACACGTTAACTCAAACCCCGGCGCTTGCCATGTTCATCGCGTTCTGCAACCTTATTCAGGTAATGGTTCACATCCTTATCCCACTTGAACAGATAGCCGCTCTCGAAAAAATCAGGAAAACTCAGCATCTGGATTCCACCGCGACAAATCAACTTCTTGGTATATTCCAAAATATCAATCAGATACTTATTACTCAGGGCAGTAAACCCCGATGTCAGCACGGCAAAATGAACCCGGTTACTGGTTTCCCGGATCTGCCGGTTAACGATCGGCATCAGTCCGAGCATAATATCATCGTGATGCGGTCCGGTATGAAGGATCACTTTGTTTTTAGTGGGCTCCAGGCCACGGGAAAGGCGGTGTTTAACTTCAGTAATAACGTTCGTCACTTCTTTGGTATCAGTTACCAACCCAGTTATTTTATGTGCGTATATTTCATTTACCTGGCAATATTCAAGCAACCCCCTGATCGATTTGCCGATAGAGGGCTCAGCTTCGGCATAATATTTATTCCTGACATCGGCGAGTAATGATGCTGCGCCCGTGGTGAGATAAAAGCGCGCGTTGGGAAGTTTCTGCAAGGCCGTTGCCGGATATTTGGCATCAGGCGGACTTTCCAGCCCATCGCGCACCATCGGGGCCTTGGTATCTCCGGCGGCAAAAATTATTGCTACGCAATCAGGGTTAAAGGTGATGGTCCCCAAACCAATGGTAATAACCTTTTTCTTCCCGGATATTTCGATCCCGCCAAGATCACCTGCCGCCGCGGCCTGGGTTTCGTAATTCGTCAGGCTCAAACGTGTGGTGGAATGATGGTCGCTGCCCCTGATATTAAAGGCAATGTGGCCATCCGGACCGATCCCGCCGAGAAAAAAGCCAATCCCGCCTAATGCCCGGATCTTATCTTCATAAGCCATGCACCAATTGTCTATTTTCACTTCCGCATCCGGACCCATTTTGTCGGGATCGTTGAATGGCGGATTGATCAATAGAGCCTTTTCTTTATCAAGACCTAATCCTTTGATATAAAATTCGTTGACATAATGAATAAAACTATTGCCCTGATTGGGATCGATAGGGTAAAAGTCATCCATCTGAACGAAGGTGAGACCGCGGAGATCCGGGCGGGCTTTCGTAAAAGATGAGGCGATCCCCTCTTCCGCGGGGATGACAAGAGGCAGGTTGCTCCAGTTGTCCAGCAGTCTTTTCGTCCAGAAAATAAAGTGCTCGGGAGTTTTGCCGGTTGGCAAACTGATCACCCCATTAGGATTTTCGCTGACCCACTCAAGGAACCGCAGGGCAGTCATTAATCCCAGCTCAGGGAAATTATCCACGATGATATAAGGAATACGGCCGGTTTGGGCGTTGTAGCCTGAGCGGGCGAGGTACGAGAGTTCGACTTTAGATGTTACCATATCGGTTTTTTACATCACATCAGCCCCGGCCGGCGTATTTTCACCCGCATGGTTCCTGGGATCTGCTTGTCGGCTAAAAGAGCCAGGTACCCTCCCCCACCCGCGCCGGCGAGTTTCCAGGCGAGTGAGTGGTGGCGGTAGCTATCTACAACCTTTTGTATATCAGGATTGAACATCAATGGAAATAGTTTCACCTGAGCCTCAAATGATGCTTTGAAATACTGGGCAAATTTTTCCAGGTCGCGATTCAGTATCGCGGGCCAGCAAAGCTCCGCAGCCGCCGTGAGCGCCTGAACATTTTCGGTATTTAGCTGTCCACCCGGCAGCGGATTGAAACCGGCCGGACGCGGCCAGAGCAAAACCATGAATAAATGGTCCTCGAGCCACGAAAGCACCTTTTCATCGTGGCAGGATTCGATTTTTTTTGGCCAGTAGCCGGTATTGTAATAGTGGCGGCAAAGTCCGGGCATGCAGATACCGAGGGAATCCTGTGCACCCGAAACCTCCGTGCGTCCGGGCTCGTTCTCGTACCGGAAAAGTATCTCGGCCAGTTTCTCGGGCTTCTCCGGTGGAAGCTGATAAGGCCATAACCTGCGCGCGGCGTTGCGCGTGCTGGTCGACATGCCGCTCCGCTCGTTGTAATCGACGATTGGCTCCAGCGATATCGTTATCGCCCATCCCGGACCATATTTATTTACATAAGGCTGATCGATCCATGTGCCAGCCAGATCCAGACGATAAGGCAACAGGCATGAGTCGGCCCGCCGCAGACTGGTGGTGGAGCGTGCCGGCAAACCGGCCTCAGGTATCCGCTCCAGTACTACATACTCTATCCCAAGCTCCTCACACAACTGGGCCTTAGCAGGGGAGTTACCGTCCTCGTTCACCAGGAAAATATCCGGCTTAAAC
>JAPLDV010000670.1 GCA_026391235.1 Bacteroidia bacterium
GGTTCCGATCACCCGGCTTACCGTACCACCGGTCGAGCCGCCAAGCGTCAACCCGAATGCGCCTGTCAATGTGCCTGTCTGAAGGGTTATCGCCCCGTTATCAGCCACTACGCTACTGGCACTCTGCAGTACAATGTTGCCGCTATAGGAAACGGGCGTGGCTGAACTGTTGGTTAACGCACCGCCACTTGAAACGCCCGTACCATTTAAATTCAGTAATTCAGTTGTTCCTAACGTAAACCCGTTCAGGTCAAGAGCAGCACCTGTGGCAGATACCGTGGTTCCTGCGCCGGTTGTACCCAGCGGGGTATTCGTTGCCCCGCCTCCTGCACCGAGTTTTATTATTCCGGCACTGATTGTTGTTAAACCGGTATAAGAGTTGTCGCCTGATAAAGTCAAAGTACCCGTGCCGGTTTTAGTAAGAGAAACACCCCCGGAATTGATACCGTTGCTTATAACCCCGGTATAAGCAGCAGGGCTTGTATTATCACTTCCAATGGTTATGGTTCGTGCGGTCGTACTGCCTGTGCTATTAGTCAGATTACCGGAGCCCGTCAATGAACCTACCGTGAGGGCCAAATCAGCCATGTTCAGGGTGCCACTGGTCATCGTCAATAACCCGGATATGATGGTTGCAGCACTCAAAGTTACGCCTGCACTGTTGTTGATTGTAAGGTTAGCTGGTGTATTTTGTGTCAGCCCGTTTCCGGTGACTTGCGAAGAGGTTCCGTTGTATATATAATTTGCGCCGGAAGAATAGGCCCTGGTACCTGGAACCGTCACAGCGCCATTTGTGCCGGTAGTTGTTATACCTAAAGTATTTTCAATCTGTAAGGTTGCCCCTGAATTTAAATCAAATAATGCGGTATTTTGGCCGGTTATCAATCCAGCACTTGTGATAGTCAAGTTACCATTATTTGCAAATGTACGATCATAGCCGGACGAGCTATATGAATTCATGTAAACTGTTCCGGCAATGTTTCCGGTGGCTGTTGAAGAAAGAGTGAAATCTAATCTACCAATATTAGTTTGACCACAGGTTAATGTCTTTCCGGCAGTTACTGATAAGCTGCCGGTTACTGTTAAAGTCCTGTAGCTCGCAGATGCAGCATTACTCTGCAGGTTGCAAATACCGCTTATGGTCAGGTTCCTTAAACTAATATCAGGAAGACCAGTAATAGCTGCCGATTGATCCTTATCAATGGTTACATCATCCCCTGCAACCGGCTGGCCGCTTGGGCTCCAGTTGGCAGCAGTAGTCCATAATCCACCCACTGTCGGTTGCCATGTCCTGGTCGTCTGGGCAAACCCCGCACTCACCAAAAACAGGTTTGCAATCAACAAAACAATTGCAAAGGCTCCTGTTCTGTGCATCACTGTTTTCATAACGGAAATCCTCTCTGTTTGAGAAGCATCCTTCGCTACTTCGAAATACTTGGTTCGATAACTTTTACGGGGAAAAAATATCCGTCCTTTATATGGATTGTTCGTTTTCATATCCTGTATGCTTTGTGGTTGATGAAAGGGATTGTTCGTATCGTGCATGATGGAAATCCGTGTAACAGTATTCTTTTTTTTCATCTGTTCTATCGTTAGAGATTGTTGTGTTTTCATAGTTGTTGTATTGAAATATTACCCGATTCGATTCCATCATAATAAGAAAATAAACTTAAAGAATTGCCGGTGATTCACATCCGTTGCTGTCTTTTACCCTGATTTTATTTTGTATATTGGCACTTAACCCGGTGAAAGTATAGGGATTGGGATTGCTACCTGTGGTATAGGTAAGTCCGTTATCAAGCGAGAACTGGTAAGGGGCTACCCCGCCGCTTGCCTGTATGGTTATAGTGCCATTGGTACCGGCATAACAGGCGATATTTGTTTTACCGGTAACGGAAGCGGCCGGACTTGAAACATTGGCCGTTACCTGGGTCCGGCTGGTTTCGCAATTCGCTGAACTTATGATCGAGACCCAGTAACTTGTTGTGTTTGTGAGAGCAGGAGTTGTAAAGGTATTATCGGTGTTATTTGTGCTTGTTTTAAGCAGGACGCCTGCGCTGGCAGCATCATACCATTTATATCTATCGCCGCCTGAGGCTCCGGATGCCGTAAAAGTAGCCGTACTGCCTTTACAAATTGTTTGATCTGAGGCGGTTGGGGTTGCAGGCAGTGCATTTACCGTTACAGGTAATGTGCGTGGGGTTCCGGTACATGATGCAATTGAAGGGGTTACCTGTACATTTCCTGAAACTGCACCAACCGTAACTACTACTGAGTTAGTTGTTCCGCCACCTGTTTGAGACCAACCTGATGGGAATGTCCATGCATAGGTAACTCCGCCAACATTGGTAACGCTGTAAGTTTGAGAGGATCCTGCACAAGGAGTGGCGGAACCGGAAATAGTACCAGGTTGGGCAGGTACCGCACCTATGGTGATAGCAGGAGAAGCATAAACTGTATTTCCGGGTCCAACACCACCGCCATTACCAGCAAACCAGGAAAGACCTTCATATACTGCATCAAATGTAAGGTTGTTTGATCCGGCTGAAAATGGTGTACCATAAACCGGACCAGCAGTTGCATTGGATGCGGTAATCGTTAGTGAGTATGTTGCAGTTGCACCCGGAGCCAGGTTACCGGCATCTGTACGTACATAGTAATCGGCCCAGCTAGTGCCATTTGTATTCCATTTTACCCCGATATTTATATCAGGCCATGAATCGGTCCAGGTAAGTGTTCCATTATTCTTAACCGTTACCGTAACGGTCCGGGTTTCACCGGGACACCAGGTGGGGGAGCCTGTGTTCATTGCCGTGAATTGTGATTTATACGTTCCGGCAATTGTTAAGGTTATGGCAATCTCTATATAATCAACCGATCCCGTTCTGTTGTTTGTACTATTTACGGCTAATGCCACACCGAAGTTGGCGGCATTTATATCAGCAGGAATCCAGGTTAAAGCCCATGTGCTCCCTGTTCCACCATAGGTGGCAACTCCTTCAGAAGTTGGCCATTCTGTTCCGGTTACTGCTAAATTAGTCCCCCCAACGGTACCGCCTTTAATTAACTGAACATAACTATCGCGCACATCATTTCCAGTACCTAAACCACTCTCAAAACGGCCGATAGTAACCGTGATGCCGGAACTGGTCGCTTCCGGAGGTATACTGAAACCAAAGTTGGTTGCCTGCAGGTAGTTAGAAATAGCCCCTCCTGTAACAGCTACTGTTGCATAAGTATTGTCGTTGGAAACAATATTTTCCGGGTTGGTCCAGGCAACGGTTCCAACACCAGTAACATTGGTGCCGGTACCGGCATTTCTTGCAGGCGTGGTTGTTTGTGCAAAGGCTTGTGGAGCGCCCGACAGAAATAAGGCCAATACCAGGAGTAGTGTCAAACAGCCTAAAGATATTCGCACCTGGTGCATATTGCTCGTTTTCATATCTTGAGTTTTTTGTTGCTTTTTGGAGAAATACTATCTTGTGAGTTGGGTATCCGTGTAACGGCAAAATTACTTCCCAGCTTCTCAACGAGTTGAAATTCTGTTGTTTTCATGGTTGCTGATTCTATAATTACTGAATCCGGTTCCATCATTATTCTATATTTTGCTTGCTAAAGAATTTCAGGTGAAGTGCAACCGTTACTGTCCTTCACTCGTATTCTATAAGCTACACCTGCACTCAGTCCGGTATATATGTGTGGATTGCTTGCGCCGGTGGTCCAGTTACTGCCATTATCCTTCGAAAATTCATAACCTGTTCCGCTTCCACCGCTGGCAGATACTGTAATGGTTCCGTCGCTTCCGGCATAACAGCTAACATTGGTTTGATTCGTAACAGAAGCGGAAACAGCAGCCGGTTCGGTGATAGTTGCCGAAGCCGTTGCTGTGAGCCCGATGTTATCGGTAACAGTTACAGCATAGGTTGCAGCGGTCAATCCCGTGGCTGTTAAACCGGTCTGTGAATTGCTCCATAAATAATTTAGAGGCGCTGAACCTCCCGAAGCTGCAACCGTTGCGCTGCCGGTTGATTGCCCATTGCAAAGTACATTGGTCTGTGCACTGATACTGGCAGTTAGATTATTAGTGCCCTGGCTGCCGAATGTAGTGGTTGGATCGCCGCTGCTGGAGTATTTTCTTAATCTTATGTAATCAAATGTAATCGAAATACTATTATGAATCGTGGAATTATGTGCAGTGCTTAATATCGGGTAAAGGGTGCCGGATGGAGGATAAGTATTACTATTACCTGACCTGGCAGGATTGGAATTACTATAATATATCATACTGCTTGAAAAAGAAACACTCATTAAAGCACCATTGGGAAGAGAAATTGCACTACCCGGTACGGGACTTTCAATACATGCCACATCGTTGACAGTGGTTGCGTTACATTGCTCAAACCAATGCCCCCATTGAGCACCCCTGCCAACGGCTATTATTGCCCAATCGCTCAACGTTCCTGCATCAAAATAGCATATAACACTGCCAGGTGTTACATCAGATGCTCCGCATAAAGAGCCACGTGAACCTGTATTTTGAGGGGCAACCGCTCCTAACTTTGTTTCCACTATCACTCCATCATTCACATTGAAGGATGTTTTACCTATGATCTGAGCCCCGCTTAGATCTGTACTTCCTCCACTAGTCAAAGTTACATTCCCACTGCCATTCTGGGTAATTGAAGAACCCGAATTTAAAGTAGTGCTACCCCATTTAGTCGTATTGAGTGAAGATGCATTAAAGTCATCGAAAAAAAAGAAGGTATTATCACCACTGCTCACTACCGAAGTTGCCGCTGCATTTCCGTAAAACATAAATATGGCTCCTGTACCGGATATGGGAACCTTAACCCAAATTATATTCGAAGCCGCGGCATCATTCCAGGTATCAATATAGTAACTGCATTGGTTGTTACTCGGATCGTAAAATCTCAAATCGCTGCCATCGGAATTTATATTGGTATAGTTGGCTCC
>JAPLDV010000309.1 GCA_026391235.1 Bacteroidia bacterium
GATGAAAATTGCTGAAAAATATGGCATATCAATCAAGACACCCGGAGCAAGCTTATCCGGCAGAACAGATTCAAAATCATTTGAGCAGGTTGGAATTCAGGCCTTTCCGGTTTCCTCGGGAATTATCGGACCTTATCATAAACCGGGTGATGATCCGGAAACCATTGACTATGCGGGCATGGAAAAAATTTCCGGGTTGCTTTACGATTTAACGGTTGAAGCCGCAAACGGTGAATTGGTTGAACCGCTGAGAAAAGTTACAGCTCAGGTAAAAGGTGGTGGCCTTCCTTTTTTCAGATTTGGCTTAAAAGCCAATATCGGAAACAGCTTTCATTCCTATTCGCATCAGTTTTATGATAGTAAAACTAAATTCAGTGCCGAAGCCGGTCTGCTGACACAATTCAAGATCACCAAAAACTTTTCCATTCAACCCGAAGTGCTGTATTCAACTCTGGCAAGCGGTTTCCTTGGGGGCAATTTCAGGACGCATAGCGTAACAGTTCCCGTGAGCCTGGTTGTGGCAACTAAAATGAATACGCAGTTACAAACACGGTTTTATGCAAATCTGGGGGGCTATTACAGGTATCATTTTGCCGGTTCTGCAGGTGGTAATTCGCTTGATTTTGACAATTCCTTTGAGCAAGCCGAAACAGGCGTGGTTTACGGTATGGGCGTGGAGGTGATGAAAGTGTTTGTCAGTGTGAACTTTAAACGCGGTTTGTCGGGTGTTGCCAAAGACAAGAATATGGGTGAATTTACCAGCAGGGCCACGTATTTTTCATTGGGTTATATTTTTTAAACTCTTTGCCAAATATCCGCTGAAATTTGGACTAAAGTCCAAAAAGTCCTGACAATCAACATAATCCCCCACATAAATGTGAGGGCAATTTATAGGAATCAACATCTATGATGCAATATTTACGATCCCGGTCACTCGTCACTCGTCACCGGACGGACGCAATTATGCGTCCCTGCAAAGTTCTTCCGCTTCACGCCTCACGCTCTTACCACCTGCGGAACCCCAGTTTCCTGGTGTATTGCCCGCTGGCCAACGAATCCAAAGTGTAAAAACTCATGGTCATATTTTCAATTTTTGTTGACCTGACCATCGTAAACAGCCCGTATCCGTTGCTGATATTCCCCATTGGCGGAGCATCCGCATTGCCGGTATTGATGTAGGTTTCGTAATAATTCTTAAAATACTGGTCACCGGCAAGAAAAATCAGGTCCAGAGATTTGAATCTCCTCCTAATCGTATCATTTATTGGCCGGATATTGGCAGCGATCTTATTAAAAAACTTATCAGGGTATAAAAATAAACTAACCTCATCCTCGATGATCTGGAGGTTTTTCTGCAACTGAATGGTCACGGAGCGATCGACCCAGGTTCCCTGAAAATCCTGATAGCGGAAAACGCAATCCAGCTCGCAGTATTTTACCATTTTCGGATCGATTTTGTATTTTGCTTCAAAATTGCCGGTATCCGGATACAGATCGAATCGTTTTTCCCATTTTGAAGGAACTATCTGTTCAGGCAATGGAACTATTGGAATTCTGGAAAAGGCAGGACCAAATTTCCCCTGCAGATCCAGGACCAGGCGGAAGCTGGTAACTCTGGCATTCAGCACCTTGTCATCCAGATACCATAGCTCATTTCGGATCGCAAAACAATATCCGGGAACTTCAGGAAAGATCCCCGGGTTTTTAGACCTGTAGGTTAATTCAAACTGATTCTCGCCGATTTTATATTGATTTGCCCAACTTTCCAAACGGATTTCAGGATACGGATAATAGACCTTATCCGGATCACGTGCCAGTTCATATCCATTGTCGTTGCCGGAGAATGATCTGGTCAAGGTCAGATAGAGAACGCTGTCCGCCGGATCCATGCGAAAATAAACCACCGGAATCGGATCATCCGAAGGTGGTCATGTCAGATGTCCATAAAAATGAACCATTGAGGATCTTCCCGCCGTTATTGAGATCCAGGTTAAGTTTTGAT
The DNA here is from genome assembly GCA_026391235.1 of Bacteroidia bacterium. The sequence goes on from JAPLDV010000309.1 coordinate 2,003, forward strand.
AGTCCATCCTTACCATAATATTGAACGGAATACAGAGGAGGATAAGGAGTGAACAAGCCCTCCCATTCCTTTTGAATCGGCAGGTGCCATTGATCCGGGCAAATGCCTTTCGGATCCTTTACCCGGTAATTCATGGCTTCGAACCAGCTGTAAACCCCGACAACCGAATCTTTTGAGTTGCCGTGGTGTTCTCTGTACATCTCAACTGTATCATTATCTGTTTGTTTACGGTTGGCAGGAATTTCAACCCCGTATCTGAGATTTTCAGCCATCCACCATCGGTCAAGGATTTTGACAATCCTGTAATTATTCCCGTCGCGGCTGTCGATCAGTGTGTCGATATCACGGTTCTCACCGAATACTTCAATCGAGTCTTCTGCAATGGAGGCAAGTCCGTCGAGGTCTTTCACCTGAACGGCAACGGAATAGGTCCCGGGCTGCTTATACCGTTGAGCGACTGATTTGTTACGGGCGAACTCAGTATCCCATTCCCGGTCGCCATCGAAATCCCAGCGATACATTAGACCAAGCGGGTAATCGCGGTCATCCTCAGATTGGCCGGCATC
>JAPLDV010000707.1 GCA_026391235.1 Bacteroidia bacterium
AATAAAGAAATGACATGTAGAGACGCATATATGCGTCTCTACAATTTTTGATATTGAATCGAATAATGAACACAAATAAAATCTAAATGAAAAAAATTAACTTACTGCTTGTGTTGGCGATCCTGTTGATGGCAGCCTGCAAGCCGCAACCGAAATCGGAATTAAACATTCCGTATGAAAAGTACACTCTGAAAAACGGGATGGATGTTATTCTCAGCGAGGATCATTCAGATCCGATTGTTGCACTCACCATCCAGTTTCACGTGGGATCAAACCGCGAATCTGTTGGCCGCACCGGTTTCGCCCATCTTTTTGAGCATATTATGTTTCAGCACTCCGAAAATGTGCCCGAAGACCAGTTTTTTAAGATTGTACAGGATGCAGGCGGCACCCTGAACGGCGGAACAGGCAATGATGCCACCACCTATTTTGAATTGGTCCCGAAAAATGCACTTGAAAAAATTCTTTGGCTCGAATCCGACCGGATGGGGTTTTTGGAGAATACGATAACAAAAAAGACCTTCAATATCCAGCAGAATGTAGTGCAGAATGAAAAGCGTCAGGGAGTCGACAATGCACCCTACGGCCATACTGAAGGGGTGATTGCCAAAAATTTCTTTCCGAAAGGACATCCTTATAGCTGGACAGTGATCGGGGAAATGGAGGATCTGTTCAATGCTACCATCGATGATGTGAAAGCTTTCCATGCAAAATTTTATGTGCCCAACAATGCCACACTGGTTTTATCGGGTGATTTTGATCCGGCAACAGCTAAGTCATTGATCGAAAAATACTTCGGAGAGATTAAACGGGGTGCTGATCTGACTGATCCCAAACCGGTACCGGTAAAACTATCCGAAATTAAAAAGTTGTATCACGAGGATAATTTCGCCAGGGCACCGCAGCTGACCATGGTATGGCCTACAGTGGAAAAGTATAGCCCGGATAGCTATGCCCTGGATTACCTGGGACAATTGCTCTCCAGAGGGAAAAAAGCTCCATTGTATAAGGTGCTGGTTAAAGAGAAAAAGCTGACTTCCAGCGCAAGAGCCAATAACGGCAGCCAGGAAATCACCGGAACTTTCGACATTTCGGTTACAGCCAATGAAGGAATCAGCCTTAAGGAAGTTGAAAGTGCCATTTTTGAGGCTTTTACCCGATTCGAAAAGGACGGGTTCACCGAAGCCGATGTCGACCGCATCAAAGCCGGTCAGGAAACCGATTTTTACAATGGAATCAGCAGCATCCTGGGTAAGTCGCGGCGACTGGCAAACTATAATGAATATGCCGGTTCTCCGGATTTTTACAAAAAGGATATTGCACGGGTCAAAGCAGTTACAAAAGCCGACATTATGCGGGTGTATGATAAATACATCAAAGGCAGCCCATATCTGGCAACGAGCTTTGTGCCAAAGGGCCAGGCCGACCTGGTTGCGGATGGTTCCATGAACGCCGGTGTAAAGGAAGAGGATATCCTGACTGCCACGCAGGTGAAAATTGATGAGAATGCGCCAGAGGAAACTGTGGTAAAGACTCCCACGTCATTTGATCGTTCGGTAATGCCCAAAGACGGTCCCGATCCGGCCATCAACCTGCCGGTAATCTGGGATGATAAACTTTCAAACGGGATGAGGGTGCTTGGCATCGAACAATCCGAACTTCCGTTGGTTCAGTTTAATATCACCCTGAAAGGGGGTCATTTCCTGGATCAGCTAAATAAGGCCGGAGTTGCCAGTCTGGCTGGCCAGCTGATGAATGAGGGAACCAAAAACAAAACCCCGATTGAATTGCAGGAAGCCATTGAAGGGCTCGGTTCGAGTATCCGGATTGGTGCATCAGGAACCAGTATTTCTATCAGTGGAAATACATTAGCGCGGAATTTCGACCAGACTCTTGCCCTTGTGGAAGAGATGCTTCTGGAACCCCGCTGGGACGAAGAAGAATTCGGATTAGCAAAGGTTCGCACACTCAATAATCTGAAACGGCAGAAAGCCAGCCCGAATGCGATGGCTTCGGAACTATTCCAGAAACTGGTTTACGGCGATCAGCATATTTTCGGGATCAGCGCCAGCGGTTCCGAAGAAACAGTCAACGGCATCACGCTCGATGACCTGAAAGCT
>JAPLDV010000403.1 GCA_026391235.1 Bacteroidia bacterium
TCCGAAGAATCCCACAAATCATTAGCCCAGGAGACAGTAGCAGACCTGCCCGGCGTTAAGAGTGTGGACAACAAACTGGAAGTAAAAGGGGAAAGCCCCGCTAAGATGTCGGATGCGTGGATCACTGCGCAAGTGAAAACCATCTTCCTGTTTCATAAAAACGTGAGCGCCATGACGGAGGTTAGCACTAAAGACGGAATCGTAACCCTGCAAGGCAAAGCGAACAGTCAGGCACAAAAGGATCTGACGACTGAATACGCCAAGGATGTCGAAGGAGTTAAAGGCGTAAATAATGAGATGACCGGGGGAAAGATTGCGCAAAAGAAGCGAACGGTAGGTCAAAAGATTGATGACGCTTCCATCACCGCTCAGGTCAAGATGACGCTTCTCTATCACCGCTCGACCAGCGCTCTTAATACCTCAGTCAAAACGAAGCGCGGCGTGGTCACGCTGAGTGGCAAGGCGAAAAGCGGAGCCGAAATGGATCTGGCTGCCAAATTTGCCAACGATGTAAATGGTGTGAAGAGTGTAAATAACCGGATGACCATCGAGTAGCAAAAGTTTAAAAAAAAGATTCTGTAATCCCACTGCCTGTTGGCGCAAGACGCGCAAGCCGGCAGTGGGATTGAGCAATCAGAAAGGAGAATCATATGTTGTGGACGATCTCTGTGATACTGATAATTTTGTGGGCACTCGGGTTGGTGACCGGCTATACGATGGGTAATTTTATTCATGTCCTGCTGGTCATTGCCATTATCGTTGTTCTGGTCAGAGTCATTCAGGGGCGAAGACCTATATAAATGATTGTTAATTTGAACGTGCCCGGATAGTTCTATTAACGTTACAATCTATAAAGAGGAGAAGAGAAATGAAAACATACTCATTGATAGGCATCATCCTTATTGTGATCGGAATCATCGCGTTGGCGTATCAGGGCATAACCTACACGACGAGGGAGAAGGTTGTCGATATCGGTCCCATCCAGATTAATTCCGATAAGACAAAAACGATTCCTCTGCCGCCGATCTTGGGTGGTATTGCGCTCGTGGGCGGCATCGTACTGCTGGTTGCGGGAGGCAAGAAAGGCTGATGAGAGGCAAAACATTGAAATGTATAGGAGACAGCAAAATGAAAAAGTTATTTTGGGGAACATTGCTTTTGGCGTTGGTATTTGTATCGCCTATTCCAACTATGGCGAGAATGAATGTAAACGTTGGTATTTCTCTTCCGCCTATCGTATTCGCCGCACCACCGGCGTTGATAGTGTTGCCCGGGACGTATATCTACGTCGTCCCTGACGTAGACGAGGAAATCTTTTTCTGGGGTGGCTGGTGGTGGCGTCCGTGGCAAGGACGCTGGTATCGCTCGCATTACTACAATTCAGGTTGGGGCTACTATCAATACGTTCCATCTTTTTATGGCTGGATACCCTCGGGCTGGAGGAATGACTACAGGGAGCATCGTTGGAGAGGACAGCAATGGAACTACCAGCGAATACCTCAGCAACAAGTTCAACGGAACTGGAAGGGATGGGAAAGCAGTAAGCATTGGGAGAAGCAAAACACCTGGGGTGTCCAGGGTTTGAAACCCCAGACGCGATCACAACAGCCGTCTCAAACGGTACAACCAAAATCTCAGGCAAAACCGCAATCCCGAGATATCCAGCAACAGCAATCGCGACCGCAATCACGAGAAGTCCAGACACCGCAGCTCCGGACGCAATCTCAAACGGTTAAACAACAAGTCCGAGAGGTAGCAAAACCACAACAATCGCGACAGCAATCACGAGAAGTCCGGACGCAGCAATCCAGGCCACAATCTCAACCGGTTAAACAACAAGTTCGAGGGACAGCGAAACCACAACAATCTAAACCTCAACAGGGAAAACCTGAAAGAGGGGGAGAAGAAAAACAGGATAGAAAGTAAGATGTAAAAAGCTGGCTCAATTATAAAAGGAGTCTCGTATCTATCAGGGGGCATCGTCACCTCCTAAATTACACGAAGGTGATTTGATTATATTTGGGACAGGCCGAAAAAATCAAAGCACCAAGGAGAAAGCACAGTCCCATAAATGATGATCTTGGCTAATAAGTAACTCAAGGCATAACCAAGTATAGGGAGATAGAGAATGTTCTGAAAAAAGTTCATGAATAGTTAAATGACTATCGTCACTATTGGCGAACCTTGGGTATTGAGGCAGCCCTTATAGAGAAACCAATCCCGTAGAAAAACAAAATTACAAATGGTAATTCTCAATTCTTACAACTGCCTTCTACTGAAACTAAGTAGGTGAAGTCAACAATCTTTTTAACCTTCACATATTATTTGCCGTCGGCTAATTCTTTCGATCTCTTTGTCGCCGCTTCAACGGCGGAAATAATTGTTGCCCGGATTTTTCCTTCTTCCAACGCCTTGAGGCCGGCGACCGTAGTGCCTCCGGGCGACGTAACCATCTCCCTTAATTGCGCGGGTTGTTTATCACTCTGGAGGCAGAGGCGAGCAGATCCCAACATTGTTTGTGCCGCCAGTTTTGCCGCCAAATCCCGCGGCAAACCCATTTGTTCGCCGGCATCGATGAGCGCTTCAATGATCAAAAAACAATAAGCGGGCCCGCTGCCGCTCAATCCCGTTACTGCATCGATCAGAGATTCTTCAACTTCGACACTGATGCCCACGGCATTAAAAATAATATGCGCCAACTGGGTGTCGCTTTTTTTAGCGCAGCTTCCTTTGGACACTGCTGCGGCTCCTTCGCCGATCAGCGCCGGTGTATTTGGCATTACTCTTAAGACCCGGACACATTTGATCAATGATTTCTCAATAAAATTTGTCGTGATTCCCGCGGCAATGGAAATCACTAGTTTTGATTTATCAATGGCGGAACTAATCTCTTTGAGTGTTGCGGCCATGTTTTGCGGTTTAACGGCGATGATGATTATGTCCGCGCCTTTTACGGCTTTTTCATTATTTTGAGAAACCTTTAATTTCATCGACGAGCGAAGGAACTCCAGTCTTGCGGCATCAATGTCCGTAACAATAATATTCTTGCCGGGAATAATTTTATGAGCAATTACGCCTTGAGCAATTATACTGCCCATCTTTCCGCCGCCAATGATCGCTATCTTTTTTCCTTTAAGCATTAGTAAAACCTCCCTGCTGACCTTATTCAGGCTGCACAGTTCTTTGAATTACCGTCCTCCGGCACCAGAGGCGCAACTGTTGATAAGCATTGCTTTGTCGATGGCGAAGTTTAGATAAAACGATTTTGTGTGTCAAGATAATTTTGACCTATGAGTATTGCCGCCACCGTATTTAAGCATCAGAGATCCTTCATCGGTTTTGGATAACCGCTTAACCTCTGTCTGCCAAACATTACTTATCCAGTACACCCATTTTAACAGGTAGCCACCATGTGAATCCGAAGAGCATTGTCTTCAGAATTGTTATACCGGTGCTGATCCCCGCCTTTTTGCCGATGGGAATTGATAAACTCAATTCCAGCGGGTGCCCTATGCACCAGATACAGGCGATGACAAGCCAGATTGTTCGCAATGTTTCATTTCCTATCGGGCAAATAGCGCCGCCAATAATGAAAAGCCATCCGAGAATCGATCCGGGCATCATAAATAGATACCAGAACAACTTGTTATTAAACATATCTCTTATCCTTCAATGGAATAGGTAACAGACCGTCAAGACTCAACCACGCAAAGTATATTAGTTCTTATTTTCTTTTTGGTGGAATCCTAACAATTCTTTCTTTGCCTTCAAGCATTGATATCGCGTTTTGCGGGCAGAAATGCGCGCACACTCCGCAACCGATGCAGCGTTCCACCTTG
>JAPLDV010000426.1 GCA_026391235.1 Bacteroidia bacterium
ACTGGAGACCGATAAGGGCGATTTCATCAACTGGGGCGACTGCAGCATCAACGACACCCTCTGGCACCATATTGCTTTTACCTATGATGCCAACGGCGGGCTGAATAATTTCAGGACCTATGTCGACGGGCTGCTGAAGGCCCAACAGACCGTTATTGGTAAAATCATTACCGGCAATGGCCTGCTGATGATCGGATCCCGAAATGTCTATAGTGGAACCACCAAATATCAGCTGGATGATATCCGCTTGTGGAACCGTGCCCTTACCCAGGATGAACTTTTGGCAAACCAGGTTAAAAAACTTACCGGACAGGAAGCCGGACTGAAAATGTTTCTGAATTTTGATGATACTTTCAAAGATATTTCGGGCAATGGCAATGATGCACTTCCGCTGTATCTGGGGGAATTGAAAGTCTCTGATTTTAATCCGCCGGTACCGGGTTTTGATATGTATCAGAATATGAGTCAGGTATCATTAACCAACAAAACGCAAAACGGCACTTCCTTTTTGTGGAGTTTTGGCAACGGAACCGTCTCTGATAAAGGGAATCCGGTTTACACCTATCCAAATCCGGGAGAATACACCATCACGCTCGAAGCCATGAATGCCAACAGCAAAACGGCTGCCATTAGAAATGCTTCCATCGAGGGACTCGAACACATTGAACCCATTCAGGCCGGGAATAGCGGATATTCTTCCATTGCCGTTTTTGGCGGAGGTTTAACCGTTGCTGGAACCACTTTTTCAATACGAATGGCCGGAAATCCTGATATTGTAGGTGAAAACCTGGTTGCTCCTGCCGCGGGAGTCCTTTCGGCGCAATTCAGGCTGGAAAGCGCTCCGTTGGGCAAATGGGATGTGGTAGTGAAGAAAGGGGCCTCGGAACAGATCCTGAAAGAAGCATTTAACATTGTTCCTGCCGAAGAAGCTGATCCATGGGTATCCATCTCGGGCCGGGGAGCCATCATTTTAAATATGTGGCAAACTTATACGATAAATTTCGGGAATAATGGAAACGTGGATGCCTATGGGGTTCCGGTTTGGCTGGCCGTTACGGATGACAACAATCTGGAAATAGAATTTATTGATTTTGTTATGGAAACCCCGGCACGGGCAGCGGAGATGGGGGTTGAACAGGAAATTAAGGATCTCGGACCCTATTTCAAGACGGAATCGGTTTTTGGAGAATCCATGAAAGCAAGGGTTTATCCGTTGTTGATTCCGGTTATTCCCGGCAAGAGTTCATCGAGCATTCACATCAGGGTGAAGACCTCCAATAGCATAAAAATGAAAATCTGGAATAATCCTCCGATTCTTGGTTATCAAGCCGGTCAGGAAGGGAGCTTTTTAGAGGGCGGTGAATCGGGATCCGGGGGGCAGATATCCATCCGGACTCCTCTTTGCGTGTTTGGCGTATTGGCAGAAGCTGCCCTTGATGTTGGCACGGCCTGGGCCGCTCCGGAATTGAATTGTGTTATTGGTGCTGCGAAATTTGGCTTTCAATTCGGTTTAACCCCGCCCTGGAACAAAAAGTTCAGTTTAAAGAATACCGCCTGGAATTTGACAGTTATCGGCATTGATTGTGGATTGGCACTTTCCGGCATTGCCGGAGCATATAAAAGCATCGGTGTACTGTTTGCCAATTCCTGGGATTATTATGAAAATCTGAAGTCATGCTGGCAGATGGGCTTTGCGGACAACACCATGAATATCCTGATCAATGCTGTTTTCTCTTTTGATCCAAACGAAATGATCGGTCCGGCCGGCTATGGCGCCAGCCGGTGGATACAAAAAAACAATTCCATGCCATACACAGTGCTGTTCGAAAACAAGAGCACGGCAACTGCACCGGCACATATCGTTACCGTTACCGATACGCTTGATCTGACAAAATATGACCTCAAGGAATTCGGATTTGGTTCCTTCGGATTTGGGGATACCACCCTGGTTCCGGACGGAAACAAGCTGAAAGCCTTCTCCAGGGATGTGGACCTTAGGCCGGATATGAACCTGATTGCGCGTGTTTCGGGCAGGGTCGATACCCTCACCGGGGTGATCAAATGGGAATTCCTCTCTTTAAATCCGTCAACATTGTTACTGGAAGAGGACCCGTTCATCGGATTCCTTCCGCCAAACAACGCCAATCATGCCGGCGAAGGGTTCGTGAGTTTCTCGGTCGGGCTGAAACAGTCGCTTGGAACCAATGCCGTGCTGAAAAACAAGGCATCCATTGTTTTCGATGCCAATCTGCCCATTATAACCAACGAATATATCAACACCCTCGACCTGGATAAGCCCCAGAGCCAGGTTTCTTCGCTCGGTGCCACCAGCATCAGCAAATTCCCGGTGACGTGGGGCGGCAGTGATGTGGGTTCCGGAATTGCATCGTATTCCGTTTATGTGCTGCAGAACGATACCGCTTTTTGGGCATGGAAAATGAATACAACACTTGAAACGGCTGAGTTTACCGGTGAAGTGGGCTCAACCTACAAGTTTTACAGCATTGCCCGCGATAATGTGAGCCTGATGGAAGATGTTCCGGCACAATATGATGCCTCAACACAAATCGTTGTTCATGTGGATGAATTTGAGCTGAAAAAGGATGAGCTGAAAGTTTTCCCCAACCCGGCGACCGATAAATTATCCGTTTCGCTCAGGAACGCTCCCGCCGGCCTGTATGTCGTTGAACTGGTTGGAGTAAACGGTCAGGTTTACTATTCCAAAATTCATGATGATTCCACCATCTCCAAAGGAATTCAGATTGGTGTTGAAGGCTGCAGTGCCGGGCAGTACCTGGTTCGGATGGTTTACGGCAATAAATCGGTTACCCGAAAGGTGCTGATCAAATAGCGTAATGAAAAGCAGTTGCAATGTTTGTGGCTTATATTCTGCTGCAGTTAAAATTTCCGTATTCCGATTAAAATTGATATAATTGAAGTATCGGCACTTTCACCTGTAAACTATGAAACACTACTTACATTTATTGGTCCTTTTTGCCATCCTTTCACTGGTCGGGTGCGGCAATAAGCAAACAAACATCACAAAACTTGCCATGCTCGAGGGAGGCAAGACTTTCGCCTGTGCAACCGGAACAGTCGCGGATCAGTTTGTGTTTAAACGGTTTCCCGATGCAAAAATCGAGTATTATAATACGGTGCTGGACTGCGCTCTGGCAGTTAAGGGTGGTAAAGCAGATGCTGCTGTTTATGACCTTCCGATCCTGAAAAACATAGCCGGAAAGAATGGTGGGCTCAGGGTTTTGTCGGAATTGCTGTCAACGGATCAGTATGGCTTTGCCGTTCAGCCGGATAGCACCGGCTTGAAGGTAGCCATGGATGCAGTCCTTGCCGAAATAAAGTCGGACGGAACATACGACGATATGATGAAGCGCTGGTTCCCTGATAAAGGGAGTCCGGCGCCCATGCCCGAACTCAATCTGACAGGAGGCAATGGGGTATTGAAATTTGGCACTGCCGCAGTATCGGAACCCATGTCGTTTGTTGATGCCAACAGAAAAGTGGTGGGCTTCGATATTGAGTATGCTTCTTACGTGGCCCGGAAACTGGGGAAACGGCTCGAAATTATTAATATGGAATTTGGAGCCATGATTCCGGCCCTGATTTCAGGGAAAGTGGATATGATCGGTGCCGGCCTGTCGATCACGGAAGAACGAAAAAAGAAGGTGTTGTTTTCCGAATGTTACTATCCCAACGGTATAGCGGCGATGGTAAAGGGGGAGGCAGCAGCCGTACCGGTTGCCGCCGGCGGGAAGATGAAAACGGCTGATGACATCAGCGATAAGACCATTGGGGTGCTGCTGGGCTCCATGTACGACACCTATGCCACGCGCAAATACCCGCAAGCCAAAATCCCTCAGTACCAATCCGTTTCCGACCTGCTAATCGCCCTGAACTCGGGCAAGATCGACGTCACCTACATGGATCAGTCTTTAGTGCCCGAAGTGCTGAAGGCGAATTCCGATCTTGGCATTCTGGCCAAGGATGTATTCAGCGTCCCGATCGGAGCCGGTTTTAACGCTGACAACGACGCACTCCGCGAGCAGTTCAATGCCTTTCTGAAGGAGATCCGCTCGAATGGTGTCTATCAGGATATGGTCACACGCTGGGTGGATAAGGGCATCATGGAGATGCCCAAAATCGAAAGCACCAAAACCACCAATGGTGTCCTGCGTGCAGGGGTAGTCAACGACCTTGGCATGCCTTTCGGACTGGTCCGCGACGGAAAGGTCATCGGGTTCGATATTGAGCTCTCGTCGCGCTTCGCCGCCTGGCTCGGCCGCGATTATGCCCCGGTGCCGCTGCAATTCGGCAGCCTTATCGCCTCCATCTCCACCAACAAGATCGATATCATCACCGCCTCCATGTTCATCACCGAGGAACGGGAAAAGATGATCGACTTCAGCGACCCTTACTACGAATCCGGTGTCAGCCTGATAGCACGGAAAGAAAACATTGAACAGGCGCCGGCAGGCAGGATTGCAACGGTGGATGATCTGGCCGATAAAAAAATTGGCATTTTTACCGGAACGATTTTCGATGGTTTCATCGCAAATAAGTATCCGAAGGCGGAGATTTTCAGGTATGAAAACACGGCCGACCTGATGCTGTCGGTAAAAACCGGTAAGATCGACGCAGCGATGTTCGACCTGGTTACCGCCCGGCTCATCTTAAAGCATAATCCCGAACTGAAACTCCTGAGCGATCAGGTGCTCACCATGCCGCTGGGTGTGGGTTTTCATAAGAACAATCCGGCCCTCCGAAAGGAATTCAATGATTTTCTGAAAGAGGCGAGAGCCGATGGTGCCTACGATACCATGAGCAAACGCTGGTTTCTGGAAGATGCGGAAGAAGCTGTTATGCCTGTGTTTCCAAAATCCTCGTCCGACAAAAAACTGGTTGCCGGAGTCTCGGTGGATGACCTGCCTTATGTGGCCGTAATGAAAGGCGACTTTGTTGGATTCGATATCGAGATGATCCGGAAATTTGCCGAACGTAAGAATTACGACCTCGAAATTGTGACTATGGAGTTTCCATCCCTGATTGCTGCGCTGGCTGCCGGCAAGGTCGATCTGATCACCGATGGGATAGCGATCAGCGAGGAGCGCGGCAAACAGATCGATTTCTCGGATCCTTATGCCGAGCTCAGAAGCGCAGTCGTGGTGGCCGCAAAAAGCATGGCCGGTTACTCCGGAGGGGAGATTAAAGCAGTACGGAAACCTTTTTTGAAAAGATTATCCGACAGCTTTTACAGCAATATCATCCTGGAAAAAAGGTACCTGCTGATCATCGACGGATTATTGATCACCCTTCTCATCTCGATTTTTGCGGCCATTTTGGGAACGTTTCTGGGTGGATTGATCTGCTTTATGAAAATGTCGAAAAACAAAATTCTTACCGGATCAGCCGAGCTGTATATCACCCTTCTCCGGGGAACGCCGGTGCTGGTATTGCTGATGATCATCTATTACATCGTGTTCGCATCGGTCAACATCAATCCTGCCATCGTGGCCGTGTTTGCTTTCAGCCTGAACTTCGGCGCTTATGTTTCCGAGATGTTCCGCACCTCTATTGAAAGCATCGACAAGGGGCAGAAAGAGGCGGGCATCGCCGGGGGCTTCACTAAAGTGCAGACATTCTTACATATCATTACCCCCCAGGCCTTGCGCCATCTGCTCCCGGTGTACAAAGGCGAGTTTATCTCCCTGGTTAAGATGACCTCCATCGTTGGCTACATTGCCGTGCAGGATCTCACCAAAGCCAGCGATATTATCCGCAGCCGCACCTTTGATGCCTTTTTTCCGCTCATCATGGCGGCGGTGCTCTATCTGCTGATCGCGTGGCTGCTGACGCGGGCATTGGGATATATTGAAGTTTCGGTGGACCCTAAAAGAAAACGGCTGACCAAAGAAGTGGAGGCAATCTCATGATACAGGTACGAAATCTTTCGAAACATTTTGGCGATCTGGTGGTTCTCAAAGATATCAACGCGGATATCCAAAAAGGGGAAATCATAACCGTGATCGGTCCTTCGGGAACGGGCAAGAGCACCTTTCTCCGCTGTTTGAACCTGTTGGAAACCCCCACAGGCGGTCAAATTTTCATCGACGGGATTCCCCTGCTCGATAAAAAAACCAACGTTCCGAAACTTCGCCAGCGGATGGGAATGGTTTTTCAATCGTTTAACCTGTACGCCCACCTGTCGGTTCTGGAGAACCTCACGCTGGGTCCCATAAAACTGCTGGGAACGAAAAAGGCCGAAGCCAACCGGAAAGCCATGGAGCTGCTGAAGCTCGTGGGACTCGCCGAAAAGGCGCACAGCTATCCCGACGAGCTATCCGGCGGGCAAAAACAGCGGGTGGCCATCGCCCGCTGCATGGCCATGGAACCCGAGATCCTGCTCTTTGATGAGCCCACCTCGGCGCTCGACCCTACAATGGTGAGCGAGGTGCTTGCCGTGATCCGCCGGCTGGCCCGCGAGGGAATGACCATGATCATCGTTACCCACGAGATGGAGTTTGCCCGCAACCTCTCGAGCCGCGTATTTTATATGGACGAGGGGCTGATTTACGAAGAGGGCACCCCGGAGCAGATCTTCGATAACCCGCAGAAAGAAAAAACCAAAGCGTTCATCAACCGGATACGCAGTTTGCAGTACCGGTTCACCAGCCCCGACTACGACCTGTACGCCCTGCAGTCCGGCATGGAACTATTCTGCGAAAAGCACATGCTCTCGAAAAAAGTGGCCGGATACGTGGTGCACATAACCGAGGAAGTGCTGGTACTGCAGAAAGATTTTACCGAAATTAACCTGAGCCTCTCCTATTCCGAAAAGGACGGCAGCGTGGAACTGGTGTGCGCGAGCGCCGGGGTGCCCGCTAACCCGATGGAGGAGGACACCAGGGAGGATGATATCGGGATCAAACTGATCAGGGCCCGCTGCACAAGCATCGATTACCGGTACGAGGGCGGTAGAAACGTGCTTGTGCTGAGGATGAAGGGGGAGTAGTCCCGGGTAAATCAGGCACTGTTCACACAAG
>JAPLDV010000372.1 GCA_026391235.1 Bacteroidia bacterium
CTGACTATGTTGGTCTGTTTGGATATACCGGCACTACTGGTACTATACAGAATGTCGGTCTGGTAGGCGGCAGTATAGCGGGCAGAAACTATGTCGGTGGACTGATCGGGCAAAATGGCAGCACAGTCAATAATGCCTATGTCACGGGCAATGTTAGCGGCAGTCGAAGCTATGTGGGCGGGCTCATCGGATATAGTACCGGCAGTGTCAGCAACTCTTACACCACAGGCACTGTAACAGGTGGTAGCGGCGCCTACGGCTATGTGGGCGGGCTCATCGGATATAGCACCGGCAATATCAGCAACTCCTACACCACGGGAACTGTTAGTGGTCCCGGTACCACCGGATATGTCGGCGGGCTGGTCGGATATAACACCACCGGTGGTACGATCAGCATCACAAATTCCTATACTACGGGCAATGTTAGCGGTACTACTTGTGTGGGTGGGTTGGTTGGAAATGACACCACCACCGGTACCGGTACAATCAATATCACCAATTTCTATGCTACGGGCAATATCACCGGCACCGGCGATTACACCGGCGGGTTGATCGGATATAACGTATATAACGCTACCGGTACGATCAACATGACCGATTCCTACGCCACCGGTACGATCAACGGCGTCAATTACACCGGCGGGCTGGGCGGGCGCAGCTTTGCCGTCATCACCAATTGCTACGCAACGGGCAATGTCACCGGCAGCGGTGATGAAACCGGCGGGCTGCTCGGGCGGCTCTCCTCCTACTCCATCCTCACCGATTCCTACGCCTCGGGCACAGTCACCGGCGCCGGCGATTACACCGGCGGACTGGTCGGGCGCAGCTATGCCAGCATGACCAATTGCTACGCCACGGGCACGGTCAACGGCGTCAATTACACTGGCGGGCTGGTCGGATGTAACGAATATTATACACCGACCGCATCTTACGGCACCATCGCCAATTCCTACGCTACAGGCAGTATCAGCAGTAGCGGCACCAACGTCGGCTGGCTGGTCGGGTTGAACAGCAATACGGTTACCAATAGCTACTGGGATACTGTGACAACTGGTACTCTCACTGGTATCGGCGGTGGTACCCTCACAGGGGCAACTCCCCTGACCACGGCACAGATGATGCAATCAGCAAATTTCAGCGGCTGGGATTTTGCCAATGATTGGTGGTTGAGTGCCGGCAATACCCGTCCCTTCCTGCGGATGGAATACGAGACCAACATTATCAACGCCCACCAGTTGCAGCTGATGGCGCTGAATCCGGCAGCAAGCTACACTCTTGATAAGAACATTGACATGGCGGAGCTGACCAATCCCTCCGGGTTGTGGGGAACGCAAGACGCCACCCATATTACGACCATCACCACGAAATTTGTTCCCATCGGCACCAGCGGCGCGCCCTTCACCGGTACGTTTAATGGACAGGGTTATACCATTACAAATTTTGCCGTCAACCGGCCTAGTGAAGACTATGTTGGTTTGTTTGGATATATAGGCAGCGGCAGTACCGTAAGTAATGTGGGATTGGCGGGGGGCAGCGTCATAGGCCAAAACAACGTTGGCGAACTGGCCGGATTCAATTATGGCACCATTACCAAAGGCTACACCACCGGCAGTGCCAGCGGTACCTACGAAGTCGGCGGGCTGGTCGGGTTCAACGCCGGCAGCATCGCCCAATCCTATGCTACGGGCAGCGTGACCGGCGTCTATGACGACGTCGGCGGATTGGCCGGGGGTGATTATGGCACGATCACAAACTCCTATGCCCAGGGCAGTGTTACCGGTACCTCTAATGCATATTACGTTGGCGGGTTGGTCGGTTACATTACCAACGGCAGCATCAGCAACAGCTATGCCACGGGCAGCGTAAGCGGTACCCATGATGTTGGCGGGTTAGTCGGTGGCAAGGGAGGCAGCGGAGGCGGCACAACCAATTCTTTCTGGAATACGCAAACAACCGGGCAATCGTCAAGCGCAGGCGGTACAGGTTTGACCACGGCCGCAATGCAAACCGCCACAACCTATACGAGTGCCGGATGGAGTACCAGTATCTGGAATATTGCGAACGGCAGTTATCCCACGTTGAAATAAAATGATAGTTGAAACCTGAAGAACAAGTACTAACTTCTTGCAAATATGATTTACGTTCAGGTCCGCAATCTGCTGCTAGTGGCTGCAGAAATACAACTATTTGTCCAGCATGCAGGAAGCAGTTAGTTTCCTAGCAAAAATTAAATGCTCAAGAACCATAAAAGGTTTTATATTTGCAATTGTAAAAATGAACGCAGTTTAAATGCATCTTTTCGCAAAATCATTTGTCAAATAAGGATTTAAAGATTGCTACTCTTTATCCGGAGAACATCTATTGTTGTAATTATTGTTTTTATCCTTTTTATTATCATTCTTAACTCTCCGGCATTGGCTCAGGAAAAAGCCGGCGAAGTACTTCAACAACTTGAAAAAAAAGAATTTGTCCCGCCACCAACTCCGGAAACACCCGTTATCGAGAAAGGAGAAGAGGTAAAACAGCGGATACCATCCGGACCAAAAATTCTTATTAAAAAAATAAACATAACCGTTCAAAATAAAAAAGATAAACCTCTGCTGTCCTCAAAAACAATCGGAGCAATTACAGCCAAATATGAAAACAAGGAACTGGATCTGGCAGAGATGAATCAGATTGCCGAAGAAATAACGGCAAGCTACCGCGCTGAAGGTTACATCATTGCTTATGCCTTCATCCCCCAACAGGAAATTAAAGAAGGGGTATTAGAAATAGGAGTCATTGAAGGGAAAACCGCAGACATTACGGTAACCGGAAATAAATCCTTCAGCAGTGATTTCATCAGAAACCATCTGCAAATGATACAAAAAGATCCTTCTTTAAGACAAAGCACACTGGAAAGGGCATTGCTCATCCTCAACGAATATCCGTCGCTCAATGTAAAAGCGTCGTTGCAGTCCGGTAAAGAATTCGGAGAAACAGATGTCACTGCACAGGTAAAAGACAGTATGCCCATATCGGGCAGTCTTACTTATGACAACTTCGGTTCGGACGTAACCAGCAAAAGCAGATTGACCGCCGAATTCAACATCGGCAACTTGCTCACCAGCGGTGATTTTTTAATGTTCAGGGGCTTAACAGGGTTGGATAGAATTGATTTACAAAATCTCTCCTATGGCCGGGTAGATTATCAAATACCCGTAGCCTACCATGGAACCAAGGCAGGCATTTACTACTCTAACAGTGTCTATGAAGCCGGAGAGGAATACGCCATTCTCGATATTCATGGTAAAACGCATGTTGCAGGAATCTACGTTACCCATCCGCTAGTCAGAACGAGGGACACATCACTGGATGTCAAGTTAGGTTTTGACTACAAAGACATTTATGAATACATGCTTAATGAAACTCAGAGCCAGGATAAAATCAGAGTCGTTAATCTGGGACTGACTTACAATTTTGTGGATAATTTTTCCGGCAGAAACATTATCAGTTTCACCTACGATCAGGGGATAAGAGATATCTTTGGAGGAAACGGCGATAATGATCGGAGCACAAGCCGACTCAATGCCGACGGAGGATTCAATAAAGCTACTCTGGATCTGGCACGAATCCAGAAACTCCCGGGTTACAATCACTTCATATTCAGAGCCTCCGGCCAGTATTCGAATGACGACCTGTTTGTAGCTGAGCAGTTCTTCCTTGGCGGGATGAGCAGTGTCCGGGGTTTCAAACCGTCGTCACAAAGCGGCGACAGGGGCTATACACTTTCAGGGGAACTTTACCTGGCGCCTCCGTATCCTGAAGCAAAGATATTCGGTCAGAACCTCGGCGACACAATCAAGTTCGTTTTGTTTGCCGATCATGGTGGGGTATTCAAAAATGACATTCAGCCTGGCGAAGACAAGGTTAGTTATATGACCAGCATCGGCGCGGGTCTGAGGCTTTACGCCGGCAAATATTTTTCCGCGCGTATGGACTGGGCCGTCCCGAGAATAGATGACCAATTCAAGACCAATCACTCAGAAACGTATGTGCAGGTAGCATTTAATTTTTAACTTAATTGGTAGAGACCTGACGAAATAAAAGAAGTTACAATTTATTTACAAATGCAGCCCCTTGTCTTTACTTGCGGGCAATGAGAGCCACAAACTACTGTTTTAGAAGCGCCTGAATGCAAAACATTGCCGAAACTATAAATTATATTTTGCCTTGATTTCCTTTTCAGCCTGAAACCAGTCAGCGATATCATCGCTGGTAACGCCTGATTTTACCTGCTCCTGATAGAGTTCGTAAGCCCTTTTTTCAACCTCATGTTATTATAATAAATTCTAGTTGTAATGCAACATAATTAATGCTATTTTATTGCCACTCAAATAACATTTTGGGAGGTGATGACATGGCAAGAACAAGTCGCGCAATCAACGAAGAGACAGCTGACATGGCGCGTGAGGCACTTGTTGGCATTAGGGAATCACAATTAGCCATTAAACTGCAAACGATTATAAGTTGCGCAAAACATCCAGTGGAAACAGTGTCTTCTGTAATAGGAAAAGATCGGGTTACCGTTTGGCGATGGATTAGAGCGTTTAAAGATAATGGTGTAGATGGATTGATGGATAAGCCAAAAGGACATAATCCGTCAAAGCTCAATGAAGATCAGCGGAAACAAATAACAGTATGGTTGGATACAGGAAATAATTCCAAAGGAGAGCCAACCCACTGGACGTTGAAGAAACTTTCAATGGCCATTGAAGAAGAATATGGGATTAAGATCACAACGACACCTCTTTGGATTACCATACAGTCAATGGGCTTTCGTCAAAAGGTGCCCCGTCAAACTCACGCCAGTGCGGATAAAGAAAAGCAGAATGCCTTTAAAAAAAATTATTAAGCAAGCCGTTGATTATTTAAAAGACCCTGCCGGACTTGTCTTTTTTTATGATGAAGCAAGATTTGGCCTTCAACCCCAGATTGCTCGACAATGGGCACTACGGGGAAAAAGTGTCAGCGCTCCAATAAAAACTGGTTATAGCAATTTCTATCTTTATGCTGCGGTTGATCCAATGGGTGGTGAATGCTTTGTTCTGGAATTGCCACGTGTGGATACGGAGATAGTGAATATATTCCTTAAGGAATTATCCGAAACATATTCAGAAAAAAATATTTTGTTAATTTGGGATCAGGCTGGTTATCACAGATCAAAAGATTTACAGATACCAGCAAATATCGTGATTGAGCAGTTACCGCCTTATTCACCAGAGCTTAATCCGGCGGAGCGTTTATGGCGATGGTTAAGGCGTCACGCTTGTAGAAATCGTCTCTTTAAATCTCTAGATGAGCAAGCAGAAGCACTGGCTCAAACGATAAGAAATATAAGCGCTGAACAAATTGCTCAAATGTGTGCCTGCAACTATTTGCTGCATGACAACTAGGAAATGATATAATTTAGCCATTAAGTCAGCTTTGCTTATGCCTCTTAAAATAATCCGGCTCAAAGCCACTTCTTGGGCGCTGTACTCAAAGATTCCTTTTTAACTTCCTGTAAATGAGTGTTAATTATTTTTCATGGACATGCTTTCTTTCAATCGAAAATAATTAAATAAGCGGCTTACTGAAAGCGTGAGCTATGATACATTCAGATTAATTCAAGGCTTATCTCTCAATGATAACGCTTGCCATCAGGAGGTGCTGCACGACGTCGCCTGCATGCCATTGCTCGGCCTCTGTATCGCGAAAGCATACACATCCTGATGGTTGTCCCAACCACGCTGTAAAAACATCGTTTCATCCCACCTAGCGAAGCCTCTTGCTATTTCACATATTCGCTGATGGGTGACAATTGAGATACCGTAGCCTGATTCATTCGGGTAATCGACGTATCCGTAGCCCTTAGATTTATAGTCTCGAATTACCTTTTGTTGAGCTTCTTCCGAAAGTCCGTATATATTTGTCTTGCTCTGTATGCGTTCTACGGAACCTTTGCCGTGAGTAGTAAAAATGCATAAACCTCGATCCGACAGATGATCATGGAAGAACTGAAGGAGATCATTCGCGGCTTGCTCATCGATGTGCGTTAACAAGGAGCCACACCAAATGAGGTCAAATCGCTTGGGCAGGTTCAAATCGCTTAAAGGTATCTTTGACAAAAGTGGGGTAGCGGAAAAATTTCGGTGACAGAAGTCCAAATCACTTATATCAATTTCTGCGGCAGTGATATCCGAATTAGGGAACCTTGCTTGCAGAAATCTTAGCACTCGCCCAGATCCACTCGGAAAATCGAGGATGGAGCCATTTGCAAATTCTTTACCAGCGGAATGAAGAGCTTCTTGAATGCAACGGCTGGCAGAAAGACCGACACAAAGATAATGGAAGGCTTTGCCTTCCATGTACATTGAGTCCCTGTCGTGGACTTGAAGTGAAATCTTTTTCAGAAGGATTTTCTCCTTATGTGTGAGATCCGGTGAAGATAGAAGGAGGCGCCTTGCACTGCGGAAGTCACGTGCTTTTTTGGTGTCCTCAAGAGTCTCGTGTCTTAAATAGCGATAAACTTTTCTGAAGACTGTCATGAATCTATCTCTCCTATGCAAAACATTGTTTATCTGGATCCTAATAATATTCAAAATACCGCAAGATTCTCCGTATAAATCATCGGCAAAACATTTATTAGTTTTTCCATAACCATAGGATTATCAAATGGTTTCTTCAAATAGATCATTAAGCTGTCTGCCATTATTTGTTGATACAATCCTGTTTTAAAATTTTTAATGCAGACATCTTTTTTTGCTGGAAAAAATAACTATCGTGAGTTTAAATAATTGTCAAAGAAAATGTTTATTGCTTCAACAGTTCGTTAAATCGTTACCCCCTTTTTTTAAGTTAGAGTTCGAGCTGTTTTGTGTTCCATGATAGACATTACTTTTTATCCGAAAGGGCAACTCTCTTTCGAACAGTAATCGTCAATCTTATTCCTTCCATGAGACTGAGGAGTTGTAGGTGTAATCCATTTTTTTAATCTCTGGGGGTTCAATTCCCCGCGGCTTGCCGCGTGTATCTGAACCCGATTCTGACTTGATACCCCGCTGCTTGCGGCGGGGTTGTTCATTTTACTTTTTTCTCTTCAATCAATCTAAGGTGTAAAGCGCACTACTTAACCGCTTCTTTAAATGCCTTAGCTGGTTTAAATTTTGGCGTAAATTTGGCAGCTATTTTGATTGCCTCTCCCGTCTTTGGATTTTTTCCTTTTCGTGCTTTTCTTTTAAGGAAAATAAAGGGGACAAGTACAACTTAAATTTGCGCAGTTAGGTAGCAACTGTGTTTCACGTCAAGTAGTATTTTTTAACAGCCTGATTCATTCCAGCAGGTATCCTTTTTGATCATTGTATTGAGGATAATCATAAGCTTCCTCATGCAGGCAGT
>JAPLDV010000518.1 GCA_026391235.1 Bacteroidia bacterium
TCGGACCTGCGAAGGCCCGTCCGATTGCCATAAGGCCGTTGATAAAGGCAAGAACTAAAATTGGGGCAACGCCTGTATCTGCCAAAAGAGAACTGATCCGCTGGTTAGTAGTCAATTCCGTTGCTGCGCTAAGGAGCATGCAGAACAGCATGATCAGAAACAGAGGCCGTAATATGGCCTTCCACATGGATCCATAAGAAACCCCCATTTCAACGCGTTCTGTTTTGGGAAACTTCTGCCCTAACATTAGAGCCCCGTAAATAACCAGTGGTATTACCAGTGTTCCAACGAGTATCATCCAGTTAAGGTTCATTATATCAATAATGAGGTATGAGATCACACTTCCGATTACAATTCCTCCGGGGAACCAGACATGAAAGCGATTCAGCATCTTTGTTTTATCTTTCGGGAAAATGGAGGCTACCAAAGGATTGCAGCCGGCTTCGATACTTCCGTTACCTACCCCGATAAACAGGGTTCCGATAAACAATGTCCAGAAATCGCGGGCGAAAATCGTGACCACAATTCCGATCAGGTGCAGGAAAAAGGCAATCCTGACAAAACGCTTCATACCTATGAGGTCTACTAACGGTCCTCCGATGAATTGAGCCAGAGTAAATCCCCAAAAGGCCGGAGCGATTGCAAGAGCCAAGGTTTCCGCGCTGAGGCTAAATTCACCTTTCCACACAAGTTCCAGCTTTGCCCGGATGGCGAAGGTCATGGCAGTTGTGACAAGAGCCATGCAGCTCATCCAGAACAATCGTTTTGCGTTGTATTCTTTTGTAGTCATTTTGAAATAGTTTAGATTTTGAACTTAAAAATAGATATTTTTGGTTAATTCAACTAACAATCAGAATCTATGGGACGACCAGTTACTTTATTTACCGGCCAGTGGGCCGATCTTTCCTTTGAAACACTTTGCAAGAAAGCATCCGGGTTCGGATATGACGGGCTCGAACTGGCTTGCTGGGGTGATCATTTTGAAGTAGATAAGGCCGATCAGGCTTATTGCGACAAACGGCGGGAGATTTTAGCCAGATATGACCTCAAAACCTGGGCGATATCCAATCACCTCGTTGGGCAGGCGGTTTGCGACCGGATAGATGAACGGCATAAATCCATTCTGCCCGATTATATTTGGGGTGATGGTGAGCCGGAAGGTGTGCGGCAGCGCGCTGCTCTGGAAATAATAAAAACTGCCCAAGCAGCCAAACGCCTTGGAGTTGATGTAGTCTGTGGTTTTACCGGCAGTTCGGTATGGCACCTCAACTACTCTTTCCCACCGGTTACCCCGGCGATGATAGATGCCGGGTTTGTTGATTTTACCAATCGCTGGAAACCAATCCTGGATGAATTTCAGAAGCTGGGCATCCGGTTTGCCCTGGAGGTTCATCCAACTGAAATCGCATTCGATATAGCCACTGCCGAACGAGCTTTAAAGGCCATCGATTACCATCCTGCATTCGGATTCAATTATGACCCCAGCCATTTCGGTTACCAGGGAGTCGATTATATAGGTTTTCTGTACAAGTTTGCCGACCGGATTTTCCATGTTCACATGAAAGATGTCGGCTGGTCACCATTCCCGACTGAAGCCGGGGTGTTCGGAGGCAATCTCGATTTTGGCGATCGCCGCCGCTACTGGGATTTCAGAAGTTTGGGCCGCGGGAATATTGAATTTGAAGAGATTATCCGTGCCCTCAACAGGATCAAATATGCCGGACCCCTGTCGGTAGAATGGGAGGACAGCGGGATGGACCGTGAGCACGGTGCCGCCGAAG
>JAPLDV010000905.1 GCA_026391235.1 Bacteroidia bacterium
CCCGCGCTCCACCAGGGCTTTTATATGGGTATAATGTTTCTTAAGTGATCTGTCCACATATTCCCTGAATTTTGCGTGGTCGGTCTTCAGAAGTTCTGTGCGTTCTTCAAAAGTCAGCCCCTGCGGACAATATCCCCCTTCATAGACGGCATGACAGGAGGTCTGGTCTGAGAGGAGATCGATCTCTATATGGTTTTCTACGGCATACTCAAGGAGGTCAACGATATTTCCGTAAAAGGCGATGGATATAGTCTTCTTTTCCTGCTGAAAACGCTTTGCGATACGGAACGCCTTCGCAGGTGTGTCTGCAACCAGGCCTATCCATCCCTGTGCATGTCTCGTCTTTATCCGCGACGGATCTACCTCTGCGATAATACCGACACCATTCGCGATTTCCACGGCCTTGCCCTGGGCGCCGCTCATGCCGCCCAGGCCTGAAGAAACAAAGAGATACCCCGCCATGTCGCCATCGCTGGGGATATTGAGCTTTAATCGCGTTGCATTGAGGATTGTCGAATATGTACCGTGAACAATACCCTGCGGGCCGATATACATAAACGATCCCGCAGTCATTTGTCCGTACTGCGAAACCCCCAGGGCATTCATTCTCTCCCAATCGTCGGGCGATGAATAATTTGGAATAACCATACCGTTGGTAACAACAACGCGCGGCGCATCTTTATGCGAGGGGAATAAACCCAGCGGATGGCCGGAGTACATGACCAAAGTCTGATCATCTGACATTTCGGCCAGATACTTCATGGTCAGCCGGTATTGAGCCCAATTCTGGAAAACCGATCCATTGCCGCCATAAGTGATTAATTCATCCGGATGCTGAGCTACCCGATGATCCAGATTATTACTGATCATCAGCATGATAGCCGCAGCCTGAACAGATCGATGCGGAAATTCGTCGAGATGCTTTGCCCGGATCTCGTAATCCGGCCGGAAGCGGTACATATAAATTCGGCCGTAGGATAATAATTCATCCAGAAATTCACGGGCCAAAACCGGATGATGCTTAGGATCAAAATATCGTAAGGCATTTCTGACGGCAAGTTTCTTTTCCCCCGGATTCAGGATATCCTTACGCTTTGGGGCATGATTAATATCGGGATTAAAGGGTTTCGGATCAGGCAGTACCTCAGGTATTCCCTCAAGAACAGACTTTTGAAAGTCGGAGATGGTCATGCTTTTTCTTTCAAAATTACGGATTCTTTTGCCTACTGCCTACTGCCTACTCCTTACCCATCTGGCAACCAGTTTTCCATGATTACTTTGAACCTCGATAAAATAAAGCCCTTCGTCTAATCCACTGATATCCAAGCTAAGTACTTCAGAAGCCTGAATCCACATATTACTTTCCGCCAAAACTTGCCTGCCCTGTAAATCAAAAATACGCACTGAGGTTTCTCCGGATCTGAATCCTTGTGCATCAATATATAACCAATCGCTTGCCGGATTCGGGTAAATAGTGATCCCCGGCCGCCCATTCAATGGTTTATACAGATCACCGGTACCGCTAACGATATCAGGCTTATCCAGTTTCACATCGGTATACAGGTGATATTCACCGGGCTGAAAAGTGATCTTGCCATTTACATCTGTTATCTGCACAGAATCTCCGGACCAATATTCATACCACCATCCGGTATGTTGAAAGTGGGGATCTCCCTTCGATGATCTGATGCCGTAATTGCCAATAATAGCCACGTTCATGGCAGCATCCGATAAATTCATCAGCTTTACTGTATCCGCAAAATCAATAGTATATGACGAAGTTGAAAAGACTGGATATTCCATCTTCAACCTGTTTAATGCGGAATAGACCTGGTATACCCTTTTCCGGCGGTAATCATTCAGATAATCCCACCTGACCGGTTTAGCACCTACCCTTCCATTGAAATTGATCGAATAATCATATCCCAGTTCACCAAACATCCAGATCATTTTGGGCCCGGGAATGGGAATGAAAAAATTGGCATCGAGTTCCATCCGCTGCAGTGCGATGGTGGTATCCTTGATAGGGTATGCCGGATTGGCCATATTTCCCCAATAATAACATTCATACATCAGGCGCTCCTCGTCATGACTTTCCATATACCCCACCAGGTTGGGCTCGGTCCATCCGCGCTTTTGCCAGGATATCCATGAAAAATCGGACTTTCCATCCAGAAAATAGCTGGAGGTGGCCTTCAGGTAATTGTAATTGCTATTTCCCCAGATCATCATTCCATAACTACTCAATTCCTTCTCCTCGCTGTTGGCAGCAAAATGCTCAAGAATCACAAAGGCATCTGAATTCACAGTTAATATATGGTCGTACATTCTTTTCAGTATCCTTATACGGGCTGCATCATATCCTCCTCCATCGCTGGATGTATTGGTAAAGCCCTTTGTAAAATCAAAGCGGAATCCATCAATTTGATATTCCTTTAACCAATAGGAATTAACGCTATCGACAAATTGCTGTGTATAAATACTTTCATGATTGAAATCGTATCCCCAGGAGTAGGTTGTATTGGGTGATTGAATATTGTACCATGGATTATTTGCAGCCGGACGGCTATTTTGAGAATCCCAATACAGCCTCACCATAGGAGACTGGCCATATGTATGGTTTAACACCATGTCCATGATCACTGCCAATCCCATCTGGTGCGCGGCATCAATGAAAGATTTGAAAGTATCCTTTGGTCCGTAGTATTTGTCTACAGCAAAATAGAACGATGGATTATAGCCCCAGCTGTCGTTACCCTCGAATTCCGATACCGGCATAAGCTCTATGGCATTAACGCCCAGTTCTTTTAAATAACTCAACTTGTTAATTAGGGCATTGAAACTATGCGCCTGAAGAAAATCCCGGACCAGCAATTCATAAATGACCAGCTTCTCCTTTGGAGGAGCAACAAAACCCGATGATTTCCAACTATAGGGTATCTGGGCGGTTTGCAGGACGGTTACTGCCTGCGTGGTTTTCCCCTTTGGAAAGGCAATAAGGTCAGGATAGGTTACTGTATCAATATATCCATCGTTCCAGGGATCAGATATTTTGTCGGAATAAGGATCCGCAATGTTGATTTCACCATCGACCAGGTATTGAAAAAGATACTCCTGACCTGGGTTCAGGTTTTCAATTTTTATCCAATATCGTTTTTGATCGGGAGTTTTATTCATCAAATATTTTGGATCAACCTTCCAATCCGTAAAATTTCCTATCACAAAGACATATTCTTTTTCGGGGGCAAAGAGCACAAGAATTGCACTTTGGGCATCCGGATAATTAATCCCGTCTTTTACACCGGGCGGTAATTCCTGGTAGAAATCTGCTCCTTTTACATAATACTGAAAACTATCACGTGCAGTCTGAATTCCAGAAAAGGCCACCACCTCAACTTTGTGAAGGCCGTTACTATCAGCCACATGATTGAATGTCAATTCCGTTGTTATCGATTTAGTCAATTTGATTCCGTCCTTGAGCAGCACTATAGAATCTGATTCTGAAGTTGTTGCATGTACGGGAATTTCCTGTCCGGGTTCAACAATGAGAAAATCTGAAACGGGGTTTAGCAAAACGAGGTTTAACCCCGGCTCATAAACGTCCTGAAAAATATCTGAACCACCGGTTGCTTTACCCTGTTTTGAACCATCCTGGTTCCTGAACACGAAAGCAAGTTTCAGAATTTTCACCGAGGAAGGAACTCCGTAGAAACTGCGGATACTGGGACCGATTTTCAGCTCCCACAGATTGTTTCCCAAGGATTTCAGTTTGGCCTTGTCCAGGTTCACGCTCCAACCAGCGATAACATATCGCCAATCTGTTCCCGAGGTGCTTTGATCCGTTATCAAACCGGTATGTGCCCAGATTGGTCCTGCAAAGCCCGCCAGGCCCCGGCTTCCCTCGTTTGCATTGAATATTATCCTGATTGAATCGGAAGCTGTCGGGAACACAGGCTCGCAGGTGACCACCTGGCCAGCAAGAAACAAAGGACTGGTAAGGATTCCAGTCAGAATCAGAAAAAAAACTTTGCGCATTGACATGAATTAGATGATAGTAAAAAGCCCGGCTTTTGGACCGGGCTTTTTTTTAAAACCAAGAATTATTTTATTACAATCTTTTCGGAACGCCGGGTCCCATCCGGAGAGACAAAGTTAACGAAATACATGCCTTTTGGAAGATCAGTAGTTGAAATTTCAACATGCGAACCAGGTGTTTTTATAGTTTTCACATCTTG
>JAPLDV010000164.1 GCA_026391235.1 Bacteroidia bacterium
TGAAAACCGGAAAACAGATGGTAAGTCTTGAAAAAACGGTACATCAGCCGGTTGTAAAGCGCTTTTTTGCCGAAAACAGCTTCTGGAACCAACCTCTCGGTGATCATGTAGAAATTGATCCCCAAAGCAATTATTATATCAGTTTGCTTAAAAAGGATCATAGCCATCAGAATTTCGGTATCAATTTATATAATTACACGATTCCCATTTATGAGGTGGATAGCACGGTTCCTTTAGTCAAAGTTGGAACTCATCCCGGTTTTAATTTTCGCCACCATCCGGATTTTGACAAAATGGGCGTGCCAATCCCACCCGGTTTTAAACCATCCCCGGGAAGTGATCAGCATGCAACTATCATTGATCGGAAACGAAACCTTTCCTGGGACATGTTTCTGGTTGAAAAAGACAGTACCGGTCATTGGGTCTCCTGTACCGGTGTTGTGGTTCCCCTTAATGGTCCGGGGGTTTTCAACAAAGCCGACTTTTCCGTCAAGGATGATGAATCCATTCATCAATACGGCCCCAGCCGTGCAGCAGGTGTGCCGTCGTTTGCCGGAACGATCATGTATGATGAGGTTATGGCAGGTGAAATCAACCACAAACTGAGCTGTGCCGTGCGCTTTGTAGCTTTGAAAGAATACGTGTACCCGGCCATCTGGACGGATGGCAATTTTAAGGGCGGAGTTCCCGAAGGCTCCATTATTCAATTGGACCCGCTGCTCGACCTGTCGAAATTCGACCTGTTACCCGGTGAACTCACCGTGGCCAAAGCTTTACAGAAATATGGAATGGTAGTGGTTGACTTTGCTGCGGGTAATGTTTTATACGGCGAAGGTTTATGGATCTATCCCGGTAAATCGTGGAAAGGGTTGTTGCGCGACTGGGATGGCGGGATCAGCAGTATTCCGCTCGAGTATTTTCGCGTGCTCAAAAACGAGAATATTCAGAAAGGCGGCGATCGTATTAAGGACTTTTTTCAGGAATCATTGAAAGGATGGGAGAAAAATTAATCATAAACAGGTTGTACAGTTTTAACTTATGCTAATCATACCAATCACTGAAATGAAACTAAAATCCATAATGGTCAAACGATTCCCACTATTTGTGAGCCTGATTGTATTTGTTTTTTTGCATGGGAATACCCTTAGCAGTCAGGTTAAATTATCTGAGCAAAAGTGGATAATCCCAACCTATACCGTGAGTCCCCCCGATAAAAACCCGATGTTTTTCAAGGGTGAGTCCTACCAGGGTGCTTCAAAATACATCTATCCATATGGTCTGACCGATATGATGGCCAATGAAAAGACAGATCAGGCCTGGAAGGCATTAATACTTGAAAACGAATATATCAAATTGTGCGTCACACCGGAGATAGGCGGAAAACTCTACTATGGCACCGATAAAACGAACGGCTACAACTTCATCTATAAAAACAACGTGGTGAAACCAGCCAATATCGGCATGTTAGGAGCATGGGTTTCCGGCGGAATAGAATGGTGTGTCATCCATCACCACAGGGCATCCACCTTCCTGCCGGTAAATTACGATCTGGCCAGCAATGAAGACGGCAGCAAAACAATCTGGATTGGCGAGACTGAACTTCGTCACCGGATGAGATGGACCATCGGGATTACCGTCTACCCGGGTAAATCTTATTACTCGGCAGAGGTTAAAATACATAACCCCACTCCTTATACGCACAGCTTTTTATACTGGGCCAATGTGGCAGCCCATACCAATAAGGATTACCAGGTGATTTTCCCACCCAGTGTTCAGTTTGCCACCTACCATGCAAAAAACAGTTTCACCCGATGGCCGGTATCAACGGAGGTATACAACGGACAGGATTTCACAAAAGGGGTTGATTTGAGTTGGTGGATCAATTCGGTTAATCAGGATTCATACTTCGCGTATGATCTGAAAGAAGATTTTATGGGAGGCTATGATCATGGAAAAGAGACTGGTACGGTGCATATTGGCGACCATAATATCGTAAAGGGGGCTAAATTGTGGGAATGGGGTTCCGGTGCCGTCGGCCAGGCAACAGAAGGAAGGCTCACGGAAAATGACGGACCCTATGTGGAAATAATGGTTGGTGCATTTTCCGCCAATCAGCCTGATTACAGCTGGATAAGACCTTATGAAGTAAAATCCTTTAAGCAATATTGGTACCCGGTGAAGGATATCCAGGGATTTAAAAATGCCAATCTTAATGGGGCTGTCAACCTTGAAAAAAGGGACGACCATACAGTTTTCCTTGGATACTATTCTACACAGAAGGTCAGCAAAGCGCAGATCCTATTGAAAAGAAAAGGTGAAATAGTATTCGAGAAGTTTATGGAAATTTCTCCGGAGATTGCTTTTGCCGGATCGGTTAAGGTTGACGGGACCTTTACGCTCACCGATCTTTCTACCGAAATGATCAATTTAGAAAATAATGAAGTACTGGTCTCCTACCAGCCTGTTGAGAAAAAAGAGGGAGGCAAACTTCCTGAGGAAGTTAAGAAACCTGCCCTGCCCAAGGATTTGCTGACGGTTGAAGAACTATACTTGGCAGGCAGCCGGATCCTGCAGTTTTATAACCCAACACTCAGGGCCATGGATTACTTTGAGGAAGCGTTAAAACGCGATCCCGGTGATATCCGGACAAATATTGCTGTCGGAAATGAATATCTGAAAAATGGTGAATACGCCATCGCCAGAAACTATTTCAGCACAGCAATCAAAAGACTGACCAAAGATTACACCCGGCCGTCAACCTGCGAGGCCCTTTACCTCCAGGGGTTGACCCTTAAGGCGCTTGAACTGTATGATGAGGCTATTGATACCCTGTACCGTGCCACCTGGGATTATGCGTATCATTCTGCAGCATACCTGGAACTTGCCAGAATATCCTGTCTCAAGGGTGATTTCCAAAAAGCACTTGGTCAGATCAATGAATCGCTGTCGACCAATACCGGTAATAACAGCGCTATTAACCTGAAAGCCTCCATCCGGAGAAAACTCGGTGATTTTGATGGTGCCAGGGCTACATTGGCGGGTGTCATTGAAAGCGATCCGCTCGACTTCCGGGCGGGTAATGAAAATTATCTTCTGGCCATTAAAACTAAAACCGGTACACCTCAGGATTGCGGGAAACTCCTTTCTGGATTGAACAGGAAAATGAGGGATTTTGACCAGAACTACCTGGAACTGGCAGTCGGATATCTGAATGACGGACTATTTACTGAAGCAGAAGAGATACTTCGCCGTTTTAAAGGAAAAAATCAGGAAATCAGTTATTACCTGGGGTTCATTCAGGACAGGAACGGGAAGCGGGCCGA
The DNA here is from genome assembly GCA_026391235.1 of Bacteroidia bacterium. The sequence continues at coordinate 3,324 of JAPLDV010000164.1, forward strand.
GGCTGAAAAATATTTCAAAGAAGCATCTGACCAGACTGTGGATTATGGATTCCCTTACCGGCTGGAATCTGAAAAAGTGCTGACCCTGGCTTCAAAATATGATCCGGAAGATGCAAAACCCTATTACTACCTTGGGAATTTACTTTACGACAAGCAGCCTCAAAAGGCCATCGAATACTGGGAAAAGGCGGTCAGGCATGATCCTTCGCTTGCCATTGCCTGGAGGAACCTCGGTTGGGGGTATTACCAATACTCGCAGGATCTGGCAAAAGCGATAAACGCGTACGAAAAAGCTCTTTCCGTTAAAAAAGATGACCCGGTTTATTACGCTGAATTAGATCCGCTCTATGAAATGAGCAATACGCCGATCGATAAAAGATTAAAACTGTTTGAGGCTGGCAATATAGTTGTTAAGCAACGTGATGACGCTTTTGTCCGTGAGATTATGGTCCTGAATCTTGCCGGGGAATCGGAAAAGGCTGTGGAGTATTTAACAAACTATGGATTCCATTTTCGTGAAGGGAGTTCAAGGGTAAGGGATATTACCATGGATGCTCACCTGTTGCTGGGTAAGAAATATCTTTCGGAGAAGAAATACGAACTGGCCCTGAAGCAATTCCTTTCCACCATTGAGTCGCCCGATAATTCTCAACCGGGACGCAAAACGCAGGATCCGAGAGGCCCGCAGATCAATTATTATCTTGGAATTGCTTATCAGGCCCTGGGCAATAAAACAAAAGCAAAATCATGTTTCATACTTGCGACGGACCAATCCCTCAAAGGCACTAATTATATTCTTTATTATCAGGGGCTAAGCTATATTAAGCTGGGTGATAAAGAAAAAGCCTCCGCGATATTCAATTCATTGATTGAAGAGGGCAACAAACGGATCAACCAGGGTTCCGAGATTGATTTCTTCGCAAAATTCGGGGAACGTGAAGCTGCCTATGTACAATTATCAAATGCATATTTGCTGAAAGGTCTTGGTTATAAGGGACTTAATGAAACTCGGGCGGCAGCGGAGAACCTTTCAAAGGCTGTTGAGCTATCCGCCAGCAATTTGTGGGCAAATATGGAAAGACTAAACTGATATGACGATGAAGCTATTATTCATGGGTTTTCTTTTAGCAGCTACTTCCGGTTTTGCCACCGAATATTTTGTTGACTTACAGGGAAATGATAATAATCCCGGTACAAGAGGTTTGCCGTTCAAAAGTATTTACAAAGCCTCGGAAATGGCCATGCCTGGCGATACGATATCAATACGAGGCGGAGAATATAAACTGCAGGAACAGTTCAAACCTTTACGCTCAGGTATATCAATGCAATGGATAGTGTACCGGGCCGCCCCGGACGAAACTGCCATTTTCGACGGATCCTTAATTACAAAAGTTTTGCAAAAAGAGGATTCCGTGAAATTCACCAGACTCACTCAGGGGATTTTCCAGATTGAAAAAGTGAATTATCTCCGTTTTGAAAATATTGAAGTCCGGAATTCAAATGCCGCCGGCTTTATTGTCAGGGGCCCGGAATGTAGAAAGATTGAACTGATCGGCTGTAAATCAAATCATTCCCACAATTCCGGAATCGGCTTATGGTATTGCGATTCGGTTCGGGTCATTAGCTGCGAAATTACGGGAGCCAACCATAACGGCGACGAATATTATGAACCCGGCCAACGAAAGCGGGGCGAGGCTCCCCATGAAGCCCTTTCCATTTGCGGAGCCAGGTTTTTCGAGATTGCCTATAATCACATACACCATTGCTTTAAGGAAGGTATTGATTGCAAGGAAGTCAGCAGGCAAGGGGTGATTCATCACAACCTGGTGCATGATTTGCCTCGTCAGGCCTATTATGCAGATGCCTGGTTCGGTTTGCTTGAAGACATTGAGTTTCATTCAAATACTGCCTACGATTGTATGTGGGGTTTTGGGTTAAGTGTTGAAGGCAAAGATTCTGAACTGCGGAACGTCCGCATCCACCACAATCTGGTTTACCATATGAAAGGTTCAGGAGTTTTGTTCGGCAGGTGGGGAAGCGACCTGTTGCGATCTGATATTCATATCTATAATAATACTTTTTACCATTGCGGTACTCCCATGCACTGGAGCGGCGGGGTCGGAAGCTTCGATATCCTTTCGAAGAATTTCCGCGATGTTTACATTTACCGCAATATTTGTGATAAAGGATGGGATTATGAGATGGGTTTTACGTTTACTGCAGGCGAAGTGGAAAAAGAATTGAAAGAGCGGAATTTCGTGGCTGCCGAAAACTTATTTGAAGGTTATAAAAACCGGCCGAGCAGGAGCGGGCAATTCGATGTTATGGTTTATGAATATCTCCCGCCAGATAATCAAATCGGTGCGCCTTTGTATAGGAACGAACTGGAGTTTGATTTTGTGCCGGAGAAAATCCCTGCTGTTAAGCCATCGGGGATCAAATGGAAGTATGAGCCTTCACCCTGGTTTGGTGCATTTAAACCACTGGAAATATTAAGGTAACCGAAGAACGGGGTGGAATTGCCTATTACAAAATCGGTTATTCGGGATAAAGTCATTTTGGAGGTGAATACTTCAGGGGATTTCAAGCTTGAAGTGGAACTTTAAAACAAAATCAAACTATCTATGAAACGAATTTTTTCGATTGCCTTTACGTTACTAGGGTGTTGGTCTTTCGCCCAGGTCACCACCTGGCCGGCTCCTGAAGGATTTGCATCCGAAAAGTATTACCAGGTTACAGTAAACGGAACTCAGGTCCCGGTGTTTGATACGCCTATTGCCTCCTACGCTGTTTTCGACTTTACCGGCGAAGCAAATGTGGAAATCAACACGATGTTTGATGTCCGGTGGGTGGATATCCGGCCTCTAAGGTGGAACTTGAAACCAGAGTATACCGGCGACAATTCGTTCCGCTTCCGGATAAACGAACCGTCGAACCTGAGCGTCGAGCTGAACGGCAGAATCCGTCAGCAGCCCCTTTTTATTTTTGCCGGAAAACCGGAAACCAACCGTCCATCGAAATTAGATAAAAATGTGATCTGGTTCGAAGGCGGGAAACTCTACAAAGATGTAAAACTGGAACTGCAGGATAATCAGACTGTTTACATCGAAGGAGGAGCGGTGGTTCAGGGATATATCTTTGCAGAAGGAAAAAAAAACATCCGGATTTATGGACGCGGCATCGTGGACGGTTCGCTCAACAAAGCCATGGAAGGTAACGGGAACCGCTTTCTTAATTTTAAGGATTGCGAAAACGTCTCAATCGAAGGTATCACCTTGCATAACGGGACAACCTGGCAGGTTGCGCTGTTTCATTGCAATCAGGCTGAAATCAAGGGCATCAGGATAGTCAGCGAAAGCGGCAGTGACGATGGAATGGACATTTTCCGGTGCACCAACGTCGTGGTTGACGGTGTTTTTGCTCATACCAAAGACGACTGCATTGCAATAAAATCGGGCGGAAAATATCCCGCTGATCAGCCGACTGACCAGATCCTGGTTAAAAACTGCGTTTTCTGGAATTCGATCTGGGGCAATGCTATTGAGATTGGCTTTGAACTTTATTCAAACGAGGTGAAAAATATCCGCTTTGAGAATATCGATATCATCCACGTGGAAGACGGGGCAACCCTGAGCATACACAATGCCGGTCAGGCACTGGTGCATGATGTTGTTTTCGAGAACATCCGTGTGGAAGACAGCCGTCAAAAGCTGTTTGATGTGGCCATTTTCTTTTCGCAATGGGGACCCGATGGAATCCGGGATCAGGAGTTTATCATTAAAAATTATTTGCACGGCGCCTGGGATGGTGTTCAGAAACCCCCGGTCGGCAAGGAAGCCTATCACAGTCAGTTCCGGGGGAAGATCAGTAACATCTTATTCAAAGATATTCAGGTAGTTGGAGGATTATTGCCTTTCTCCGTTTTTCATGGTTTTGACAAGGAGAAAAATGTATCGGGCATACGGATCGAAAACCTGACCTACCAGGGTAAAAGACTCACTGATACGGAGAGCGCCAGAATCAGGCTGCAAAACACGGAGAAATTAACGGTCAGATAAATTGTGAATAATAACCAACAAGATATGAGAAAAACAGTAATTTATCCATCCGTTTCATTTAGCAGGATAGTACTTATTGTTTCAATGATTTTCCTTTCGAACGCAATGAATGCCCAATTAACCAATCA
>JAPLDV010000817.1 GCA_026391235.1 Bacteroidia bacterium
TCGTATTAATATATATAGAAACAAAATGCGCAAAGATTACGAAAAACTATTTAGCAATCTTAGCCCCTCAGAACCTCCGAAAGGTCTTTTTGACAGGATTATCTTTGCAATAAAGAAAGAGCAAGAGTCGAGAAAAACAAGACGATTACTGCTGGGATTTTTATCAGTTTTAATTATTTCATCGGTTATGATTCCCTTTTCCTGGAAATTGCTTTTAGAGCAAGCGCAGAGCTCCGGCGTTCTTTACTTTATTTCCGCTGCCTTCGGAAATTTTGGAGTTTTCCTTTCTTTATGGCAGAATTTCAGCTTAGCCATTGTCGAATCGTTGCCCATTGCGGCAATAGTGATTTTTACAATAAACATAGCTCTTATTCTTTTTACTATCAGATTGTTTCTTCATAGAAAAAAATTATTATTATCATTTTTAACCAATAGCTATTAAAAATATGAACGAAGAGCAAAAAAAAGATCTGAAAAATAATCAAGCTGATTCCAAAGAGAAAAAATTTTTGCGTTCAGATTATCTCAAATGGGCCATTATAGGACTGGTTGTTACAGTTGTTATTTTTTTAATTTTCGGTGCCGGGATTTGGGTCGGGGAAAGAAAGGCAGGATTTTCTTTCCGCTGGGCGGAGCAGTACCACAGGAATTTTGCCGGGCCTCAGGAAGGATTTTTAGGAGATTGGAAGGGCTTTCCCCAAGGAGAATTTATTGAAGCTTATGGCGCATTCGGACAGATAATAAAAATCAACGCTTCAACAAGCTCGGGTCAGACGCTTGTTGTAAAAGGAAAAGACGATGTAGAAAATATAGTTTTAATTAAGGAAGACACAATAATCAAAAACTTACGGGAAACAGTAAAAATAAACAACCTTAAAGTCGACGATTACATCATTATTATCGGTGAGCCGAATGAAGCTGGGCAGACGGAGGCAAAATTTATCAGAATCGTACCGCCACCGCCCAAAGAAACATCTTTAAATATGCCTCTGCGCCACGCGCCGATGCCTAACTTATAATACTTATGATGAAAAAAATCTTAAAAATCATTACAGAGCATAAAATTATTGCTGGCATAATTATTATTTTAATATTATTTGGCAGCTATTCCGGATACAAAGCGATCAAAAGTAAAAGCGCGGGAACCAGTTATGTTACCAGCGCCGCGGAAAAAGGAACGCTTGTCGTTTCTGTCTCAGGCAGCGGTCAGATTTCCGCTTCCAATCAGGTAGATATTAAATCGAAAGTTTCTGGGGATGTTATCTATGTGGGAATAAAAAATGGGCAAGACGTAGGAGCAGGCGCTCTTTTGGTACAGCTTGACGCAAGCGATGCGCAAAAAACGGTGCGTGACGCCGAAGCCAACCTTGAAAATGCGAAACTGAGCTTAGAAAAATTAATAGGGCCCGAAGGTCTGGCGGTTCCCAAAAATAAAGAAAGCGCCCAAGATGACCTGAAAAAGGGTTACGATGACGAGTTTAATACAATAGCTAACGCCTTTGTCGACCTTCCAACAGTCATAGCCGGCCTTCAAGGTATTGTGCTCGGCTATGACCTTAATCCCAACCAATGGAATGTTGATTACTACGAAGGCGCCGTTGTAAAATACGACGAAAATGTTTCACAATACAGGGATGAAGCATATACAAAATATCAAACCGCACGAAAATTATATAATGAAAATTTCCAAAAATATAAACTTACTAACAGAGATTCTGATGTTCAGGTTATTGACGACCTAGCAAGCCAAACCTACGAAACTACAAGAGCGATCTCGGATACCGTTAAGAGCGTCAGTAATTTGATTCAGTTTTACAAAGACAAACTCAGCGAGCGCAATTTAACCCCGAAAACCCTTGCCGACACCCACCTCACAAGCCTTAATACCTATATGAGCAAGACCAATACTCATCTTACAAATTTATTAAGCGCTCAGAACAGTATAAAAAATTACAAGGATGAAATTTTAAATGCGGACTTAGACATTGAATCTCAAAATCTTGCCATTAAGCAAAAAGAGGATGCGCTCTTAGATGCCAAAGAGAAACTGGCAAATTATTTCATTTATGCCCCTTTTGCCGGGACCATAACGGCAGTGGATGTTAAAAAAGGAGACACTGTTTCCGGAACCGTAGCGACGCTAATTACAAAAAAGCGTATTGCAAAAATTTCTCTTAATGAAGTCGATGTGGCAAAGGTTAAGGTTGGCCAAAAAGTTAATCTCACATTTGATGCGATATCCGATTTAACGCTTACCGGAGAAGTGACGGAAGTTGATGCCGTAGGTACGGTTTCGCAGGGCGTAGTT
>JAPLDV010000247.1 GCA_026391235.1 Bacteroidia bacterium
TCCGGACGGTGCAAATCAGCTTTCCATCATTTATTAGATTTTTAATTCTGTTATTTTCATTATTAACCTTTACTGGTATAAAAGTTAATGGTCAGGACAGTTTCTCCGGAGACAAAAGGGATACCTCCTTAGTATATGATGATATACCGGTGCGTGTTTTAATAGAAGGGATTGGTAGTTTTTACATTGATGCCTTGTATACCAGTAGTGATTTGTTATTCGTGAATGTAGGAGATTTATTCACTAATCTGAAGATTCAATGCATGATTAGTCAGGATGGCGATAGTATTGGTGGATTTACAGAGAATGAAGGCAAGACTTATTTAATCAACTACCACTCAGGGCAAATAGAAATAGGTAATAAAAGAATAGAAATACGGAACGGATTATTAAAGGAATTTGGCGCTGTTTATATGGAAACATCCTTATTCTCAGAAACTTTTGGACTATCCATGTCATTTAATTATCGTGCTCTCACTCTTGAAATAAAATCGAATTTCGAACTACCAATCCTGAAACAAAAACGTCTTGAAAAGCTTCAATTAAATTTAACAAAGTTGAAAGGGGAAGCAACTGCGGACACGTTGGTACAACGTAAATATCATATATTCAAGCCGGGCAATATGGATTGGTCCATAACTTCAATTCAAAAATGGCCGGGTTTAACTGAAAACTATCTCAGACTGGGCCTGGGAACTGAACTATTTTTTGGTGAAGCCAACATTTCAATTGATTATTCAAATCGGTATCCTTTCGATGATCGTCAGTTGCGATACCTTTGGCGCTGGGTTGATAATGATAAGCGATTAATAAAACAGGCTCAAATAGGCAAGATCAATGATCAGCCAATAGCATTTATTAATTCTCCGATAATCGGCGCAGCGGTCAGAAACACTCCGACCACAGTAAGAAAAGCAAACGGTTATTATTCCATCAATGACCATACGGAACCCAACTGGACGGTTGAACTCTACATCAACGATGTTCTGATTGATTTTACCAAGGCCGATGCCTCGGGTTTGTATGTTTTTAAGGTGCCGATAGTTTATGGTTATACTACCTTAAAATTAAAATTCTACGGTCCTATGGGCGAGGAACGCACTGATGAACGGATTATGAATGTTCCTTATACAATAATGCCGGCCAAGGAATTTGAATATGGATTGTCTGGTGGATTTGTGGAGGACAGTACCTGGAGCCGCTATGGGAAAGCTGATTTTAACTACGGTGTTAGCCGTTTATTGACTGTAGGCGGGGGACTCGAATATTTGTCTTCCATTTCTTCGGGTAACTTTATTCCTTATGCAAAGGCAACTTTCCAACCTTTCGGCAGATTAATAGTCAACGCCGAATATGCCTACCGAGTCAGGTTTAGAGGGATGTTGAATTATTTCATAGGGAAAAATGTCTTGTTGGAAATGGATTATTCCAAATATGCTGATGGCCAGATGGCTACACGATTTAATGCTTCTGAGGAAAGGAAAGTTAAGCTATCAGCTCCTTTCAGGATGAGAAAGATCTCCGGATTTGCGAGGTTGGAATATTCGCAAATGATTTACCCTGATTTTTACTTTAATCAGGGAAGTTTTATGTTGTCCGCATACTATAAGCAACTTAGCATCAATTCATCCACGCAATTCAATTGGATTGGACAAAGAGCACCTTACGCTACATCTGATTTTGCATTATCCTATCGGTTTAACCGGGGATTTGTATTCCGTCCTTCTGCTCAGATAAATCTGAATGATGGAAATTTTGTCATGATCAAGGCGGAGATTGAAAAAAGGATGTCAAAGGCTTATGTATCAGTTTCATTGCAAAGAAATATAGCAAATAAAAGTAACTATATCAACCTGTCCATCAGATATGATTTATCATTTGCCAGAGCCAATATTTCTGCTTTTCAAAGTAACGGGATAATTTCTACCTCCGAAAGCGCCCAGGGCAGCCTGGCTTTCGGCGGTGATAAATACATTCATGTCAGCAATAATTCTTCAGTCAGCAAAGGTGGTATCCTGCTCTATCCTTTTCTTGATCTCAATCAGAACGGAATCAGGGACAACGGCGAGCGGCTGGTGAAAATCGCATCGGTAAAAATCGGCGGCGGCAGGGCCATTTTCAGCAAAAAAGATTCCATCGTCCGTATCCCCGACCTCAACGCCTTTATCAGTTATACCGTTGAATTTGCCGATAACGACCTGGAGAACATCTCCTGGCGCTTCAAAAATAAAGTTTACTCTATATTGGTCGACCCGAACCAGTTTAAGCGTGTGGATGTTCCGGTGATTGCCGTTGGAGAGGCCAGCGGGATGGCCTATATGGACAAGAACAATGTATTGAAGGGAATCGGGAAAATCCTGATCAAATTCTATAAAAGAAACAGCAACACGGTAATCGCCGGAACACTCTCGGAATCCGACGGATACATCGATTATATGGGTTTGGCACCGGGCGATTACGTGGCCTGCGTGGATTCGGCCCAGCTCACCAATCTCGATTTTACCGTGGATCCGCTGTGCAGAGCCTTCACGATCAAAGCCACCGAACAGGGCGATATCGTTAACGGACTTGATTTTGTTCTCCGGGCAAAATTGGTTGAACCGGCTAAAGAGCCGAATGAAGACCCGGAACCTGATGAAGAAGTACCTGAACCTGAACAGGTTGACAAACAGCAGCCAACCAAACCTATGGCTCCGGGCAAGCAACAAGCTGAAACCAAAACTGAAATATTGCAGGAACCCCCATCGCTATCCTCGAAACCTGGTAACCTCCTACCTGATACCCGAAACCCGAAACCCGATAACCTGATAACTGATAACCCGATAACTGATAACCTGAAAACCGATAACCTGAAAACCGATAACCCGAAACCCGAAACCCTCTTCAAAGTGCAGCTGCTGGCTTCGCGCAAGCAGGTAAATGTGCGGGATTACTTTGCAAAGGTATTGGCCGGTCAGCCGGGCCTGACCATCGTGGAAACACCCGGGGCCGACGGATATTACCGGTATACCGCCGGAACCTTCGTAAGTATGACCAAGGCTAAGGAACTGATGAGCCGGATCACCCTGGGCGGGTGGAAGGAGTGTTTTATCGCCGTTGAAAGGAGGGCGAAGCCATGAAGATGAACATCAAAACGATCGGTGCTGCTGTTTTAATGGCATTGGTTTTCCTGTTTTCAACGTCAGTGGTTAAAGCTGCAACCATAACGAGTACCGCTGCGGGAGGTACCTGGTCCGTCACAACCACCTGGGTCGGAGGCGTGGTGCCCCTGTCAACAGATGCAGTAGTCATTGCAACAACCGGTGCAGGAGTAGTCACCATATCAGCGACTACCACCTGCAACAGTCTGGTAATCAATAGCGGGTCTACCCTTGCGGTAACACGGAATTTTACGGTAACAACCACAACCATTATATCAGGAACAATAAATTTTAGTTCCAATACTACTACAGCCCGGGCAATGACGTTCACAGGTGATGTAACCCTGAACAGTGGTGCGGTCTGGACCGAACCCGCTACCGGGAACGGTTCCACAAATACCTATAGCATCCGTGCAAACTTCACGAACAATGCCACTACATTCAATGCCCTGGGTACAGGAGTGCATACCTTCAGCGGATCCGCCAAAACAATCAGCGGATCAACTATCACTTCGATACCCCGTGTGGCCGTTACAGGAACTGTCACCAATGCAGGAACTCTTACGGTAGGAACAGCATTGACAGGTGCAGGAACTTTAACCAATGGTAACGGGACAACCGGAACCCTTAATATCGGGGGAACAGTTTCTGTAACCACCCTTACTGCCAATGCGGCCAATAACCTGGTAAATTATACCGGTGCTGCACAAACCGCCAAGGTAACCATCTACAATAATCTTACTTTATCCGGTTCGCTGGCAAAGACCTTCGCCACAACGCCTACCGTTAATGGTGTGCTTTCACTCGAAGGAACCGCCACCGTTACAGTTGCAACAGGAGTTGTAACCTATGGCGCGGCCGCTACCCTCCAATATAACAAACCCGCTGCCTATACGGCCACAACCAAGGAATGGATAAGCCCATTTACGGGCACGGGTGGAATAATCATTAAAAATGCAGGAGCCATCACCACGCCGGGTGCTGTGCAAATTGGAAATAATACCAGTGTTCCTTTAAACATCAATAGTGGTGCTACCTTAACACCGGGAGCAAACCTGATAACCTTGCACGGAGATTTTATCAACGCCGGAACATTAACCAGCGGATCAGGGGGTATAACCATTGCCGGAACAGTAACCACACAATCCATCGCGGGCTTTACCACAACCGGAACCGTTACCCTGACCAAAACTGCGGGAACGGCAACCTTGCAGGGAGGTGTTACCGCTGGGGCACTCACGATCAATGGATCGGGTGGTACGTTAAATCTTGGAACATCATTGATGCATACCTTTTCAGGAGTAGTAACTTTAACTGCCGGCACTTTAAACGGAGGCAGCAGTACCCTCAACGAAACTGCGGTAAGCACAACTGCATGGAATGGTACCGGCACTGTTTTCAGTGCAGGCACCGGAACAGTAAATTTCAGTGCTGCCGGTGCACAAACGCTTTCTGCAACCGCCACCACTTTTTATAACCTGATCGTCTCCAATTCAGGAATAAAAACCTTTACAAATACACCAACAGTTAATGGGGTACTATCACTTGAGGGTACGGCAACAGCTACTGCTGCCCCCACCTATGGTTCTGCCGCCACGCTTCAATATAATACGGCCACTTCGAGATCGGCAGGAGTTGAATGGGTAACCCCTTTTGCGGCCTCAGGCGGAGTTGTCATTGCCAATACCGGTGCCATTACCATGAATGCCGCCAAAGTATTCAATTCCACCGCCCCGCTCACGGTAAACAGCGGTTCATCCCTGTCCATGTCAACCTGGTTGTTGACCTTAAACGGCGATCTGATCAATAACGGGGGAACAGCGGGTGGAACCACCGGAGGTGTAACAATATCAGGAACTGCAACCCAAAGCATTGGTGCCTTTACTACCACCGGCACTGTTTCCATGACCAAAACCGGTGGAACCGCAACTTTTACCGGAAATGTAAACGGCGCTGGATTGACCATCAACGGATCGGGAGGCACGTTAAATCTGGGAGCAGCCCAAACGCATACCTTCACGGGCGTCGTAACTCTTACCGCAGGAAGCTTAAACGGCGGGAGCAGTACCCTCAACGAAAATGCGGTGAGTACCTCGGCCTGGAACGGGACAGGAAGTTTGTTCACACCCGCTTCGGGAACCGTGAATTTCGGCGGTGCCGGTAACCAAACCCTTGCAGCCTCATCATTATCATTCAATATTCTTGCATTTTCCGGTTCGGGTAATAAAATATTTTCTTCAATTGCCGCAATCAGTGGTAACATGTCAATAAGTGGAACAGCAATAGCTGATCTTGGGACATTCGATCATAGTTCAAATTCGCTGACCTTCAGCGGAACCAATCAAAGTTCGGGAACCTGGGGATCGACTTCTTCAGGTGCATACCATAAGAATGATACTTACTTTTTATCGGGGTCCGGTACCATAAATGTGAATTGTACCGCTCCAAATGCTCCAACGAGCGGGGGAAACCATACCATATGTTCGGGTGCAACTATTCCTGCACTTTCTGTATCGGTAGGTGGTGGAGAAACCGCGGATTGGTATTCGCTTGCAGAAGGGGGAACCTTACTTGCTTCAGGTTCCCTGACGTATACTCCGTCGGCAGCAGGAACCTTTTATGCTGAAACCAGGGCAGGAGGCTGTTTAAGTGCATCACGAACCGGTGTCACCCTGGTCGTTAACCCCAACCCTGCGTTGCTTTCATTAACAGGGAGTACCATCTGTACCAGTCCGGGCGGGAATGGGACAATCACCTCAACAACATCTGTTACAGGTATCAATTATCAGCTTTACAATGGAAGTAATGCCGCCCAGGGAGCGGCAAAGGCAGGCACGGGTTCAGGACTGACCTGGACAAGTCTTTCGGCAGGTACAGGATATTATGTGATCGGTACAAATGCCACAACTAACTGTTATTCAACCAGTAGTACTGCAAACATTTCAACTAATACCAACCCTGCAGCCCTATCGCTAACCGGCAGCGCCATTTGCACGAGTCCGGGTGGTAACGGGTTTATAACTTCATCAACTTCAGTGGTTGGGGTAAACTATCAACTGTATGACGGAAGCAATAACCCTGTTCAGTCGGCGCAACCGGGTACCGGAGCAGGATTGGATTGGTCAAATCTATCGTCCGGTACAGGGTATTATGTAATAGGTACCAATGCAACAACTTCTTGTGTTTCACCAAATAGTAATACAGTGAATATCACTTCAACTGCCAATCCTGTCGCACTTATTTTAACAGGAAGTACAATCTGTGCCAGTCCCGACGGCAATGGCACAATTACCTCATCAACCTCTCAATCCGGCATAGATTATCAGCTGTTTGATGTCACCGATTTAGAGGTGGGAAGTCCAATCGCGGGTACAGGATTCGGACTGACCTGGTCGGGCCTCACAGCTGCAAGCGGATATTACGCAGTGGGAACAAATGCAACCACTTTCTGTTCTTCAGATAACAGCAATGCGGTGAATGTTTCCACCACTCCCAATCCCACGATAACCAGTTCTGCCACGGCCGCAGCCGTTTGTTTCAGCGCCGGTTCTCAAAATACAACGCTTTCATACAGTGCAACAACCAATTCGCCGACAAACTTTACGATTACCTGGAATACAGTGGCCCACACGGCAGGGTTGGTTGATGT
>JAPLDV010000441.1 GCA_026391235.1 Bacteroidia bacterium
ATTAAAAATCTTTTAAATGAACTGGAGCGGGACAATAAGGAAATCCGTGACAATATTTACAAAGCGATGAGCCACGTAAAACCGGACTATTTACTGCCGAAGAAGTAGTGAGTCCCAAGTTTCAGAAGCGTAGCGCATAACGTGAATAACCTAAAGGTCACCGTGGGGTCATCTGCGACTGAAATTTGTAGGACGAACTATCCCGCCGGTGCAACCGGCAGGAAAAAAATAAATAGCAAAAACTGACGTTTAATGTAAAATTGAATTATGGCAAAAGAAAATACAGCACAAAAACTGATTGCTTCCAACAAGACCGCGCGCCTTAATTATGATATCGGCGATACATATGAAGCCGGTATGGTCTTATCCGGAACAGAAGTTAAAGCATTGCGCGCCGGGAAGGCCAATCTCAAAGACAGTTATGCCGTTGTCAAGGATGATGAAGTCTACCTGCGGGAGATGCATATCAGCCATTACGATCACGGCAACCGCTTCAATCACGAACCACTGCGACCGCGCAAACTACTTCTGCATAAACGGGAAATAAGAAAACTCTATGGCCAATCAAGGGAAAGAGGTCTGTCGCTGGTGCCGCTCAAACTCTATTTCAAAAATGGCAGAGTTAAGGTGGAAATCGGCATAGGCAAAGGCAAGAAACTCTATGACCGCCGTCAGGATATTAAAGAGCGTGAAGAGCGCCGCACACTAGCCCGTGATTTTAAATCCAAACTCATTAAAATCTAAAAAACAGTTTACCGCTGGCGATGTGAGTGATCACTGGATTATATTGTTATTTAAGAATTGAATATTCAAAACGGCCTGCGCGCAGAATTTTAAGCTAATATTCAAAAAAACATTAGGAGTTGAACAATGGAAGGAAAAAAAATCAGCGAAAGCAAGGTGATCATAGCGCAAGTGATGAATCCGGAAAGCTCCAATCCGGCGGGGAATGTGCATGGCGGCGACATTATGAAGCTGATTGACACGGCCGGAGGCGTTGCAGCAACCCGTCATGCAAGGGCACATGTGGTTACGGCATCCATTGACCGGATAGATTTTCATCATCCTGTTTATGTGGGCGATTTTTTAATTCTTAAAGCGTCTGTCAACTTTGTCGGGAAGACATCCATGGAAGTCGGTGTTCGGGTAGAGGCGGAAAATCCAATTACCGGGAATGTACGCCATACCGGTTCAGCGTATCTGACTTTTGTTGCTCTGGATGACAATAAACGACCGATACAACTGCCGTCGCTGATACTCGATACGGATGAAGATAAGCATCGCAATGAAGAAGCAGCTCAAAGAAGGCAGATGCGATTGTCTGTAAAGAAAAAAGAAAAAGCATAAATCCGGCAATTATTACTAAAGCAGCATTACTGCAGGGGAATAATGTTTGTTTACAAATTGTCTTAATAACAAATTATTTAAGTCGTGTCATTCCGGCTTTTGCCCTCCTATGACCTCGTTTGACCTTTAGGTTATCAGGGCATCAGAGTGCGAAATCCTGAATCCGTCCAGAATTCTTTCCTTTGACAAAAGCGCGGTAAGTGTCTATATTATAAACAAATCAAAAATTAAAGGGGGCGTCACGGTTTCGACGGGGACATTTGAAGTTGTAGAAGCGTACCGAGGTTCCTACAGGCCTCGTTAAACAGGTAGGAAACATATAATCGCAGAAAACTACGATTACGC
>JAPLDV010000871.1 GCA_026391235.1 Bacteroidia bacterium
TTGAGCTTGCTCACTATGATCGGGTTCGGGAGATCGAAACCGGTGAACATTTCGCGCACTACATAAAAATAGTAGTAGATTCCTATTACAGCCATCACAATGGCGAAAATGGAGATCGATAAATATCCCTGGCCGATGGACAGCACAAAAACCTGGTACTTGGCAACAAACCCGGCGGTAGGAGGGATTCCGGCGAGCGACATCAGCATGAGGGTCATAAAAACGGCAATCCAGGGTTTTCTTTTGGATAATCCCTGAAAAGCCGACAACTCCTCATTTCCATTGGACGCTCGTTTCACCAGGATGAAAATGATAAACAGGGGAACTGTTGCCAGTGAATAAACAAAGGTGTAGTAGAGTAAAACCGATGCCGATGAGTATTCCTGCGAAAGCATCGCAAGCATGATAAAGCCGCTGTGAGCAATGGCTGAATAAGCCAGAAGGCGCTTGAAGTTAGTCTGTTTCAGCGCTCCCAGGTTGCCGATCAGTAAGGTCAGGCCGGTCATCACCCAAAGTGCCTTTTCAAGTGGAACAGGCAGTGGAAGCAATCCCATGCCGAGCAACCGGTAAAAGGCCGCAAAACCGGCGGTTTTAACCACGGTGGCCATAAATGCCGTAACCAGGGTGGGAGAACCTTCATAAACATCGGGACTCCAGAAGTGAAACGGGGCCGCCGCAACTTTAAAAGCCACCCCAATCAGTATAAACAGGAGCCCCACCGATACCATCGGGGGAAGGTGACCGTTAAACTGGGCGATATAACTCTTGATCTCAGGCAGGTAAAAGGTGGCTGATGCACCGTAAACCAGTGCGATGCCAAATAAAAAGAAAGCCGTGGCAAAGGATCCCAGCATAAAATATTTAAAGGAAGCCTCGTTCGACCGGTAGGAAGATTTCTTACCCCCGGCCAGCACGTACAAGGGGATGGATAGAATCTCGATCCCCAGGAAAAGCATGATCAGGTTCGAAAAGGAGGTCATCAGGAATGCACCGGTCAGGGCAAAAATCATTAGTGCATACTGCTCGGCAACGTGCAGCTCCATCCGCTTATAATAGTCAATTCCGAACAGGAAGATCAAAATGGTAATAATCACCACGGAAATATTGAACGCAATGGAGAAATCGTCCACAACAATCATGTCATGAAAATACCTGGATCCCAGCCCCCAATCCTTGAGCAACAGGTATAGAATGAGCAGCAACCCTGCAATTCCAACAGGTGCAAGGATCGACTTGTTTTTTGTCAATCCCAGGTACAGGAGTATGATTCCAAGAACTGCTGTAACAATTAATGCACTCATTTATAAAAGCTTTGAATGATTAGGATCGATTTTTCGACCAGGTTGAAAACCGGCTGAGGGTAAACTCCGAGTCCGAGAATCACCAAAATCAATGGAATCAGAATCAGGCAATCAATCGTAGAGATATCGGTTATTTTTTTTGGATAGGTCCGCTCCTCTCCGAGCATCACCCGCTGGTAGGCATATAGCATGTAAATCGCACTGAGAACCATCGTCAGTCCGCCAACGGCAGCAGCCCACAAGGATAGTTTGAAAAGCCCGGTAAACATCAGAAACTCTCCGACAAACCCGGAAGTCAACGGAAGTCCGATGGCACCCAGAACCACGATCAGAAAAAGAATGGCCAGGTTCGGGGCCTGCAGCTTGATCCCTCCCATTTGAGGCAATTCAGGCGTTCCCGTCCGGTGTTCAATAATACTTGCCAGATAGAACAGCGCAACGATGGTAACACCGTGACTGACAACCTGCAGAAGGATTCCCTGGAACGCATAGTAATTCAGGGCAAACAAGGCGGCAGCTATAAGTGAAATGTGTGCCATGGATGAAAAAGCTATGAGCCTTTTCAGATTCGTCTGCCGGAAGGCAATCACTGAAGCATAAACCATGCCGGTGAGACTCAGGATGATAACGGTGTTTTGCCAGTACTGAACACCGAGAGGCACCAGGGGAAATACAAAACGAAGCACGCCGTATATGCCCATCTTGGTCATGATGCCGGCCAGGATCATCACCCCCTGCGTTGAAGCCATGGTGTAAGTCGAAGGCTGCCAGGTATGAAAAGGGAATACAGGCATTTTTATTGCAAAGGCAATGAACAGAACCCAGAAAAGCCATATCTGTGTCCCAACCGGAATATCGAGCTGGCTGAACGCCGAAAAACCGGTGGTATGCGGTAAAGGGGTTAAATGGTACAGGTAGATGATTCCGAAAAGCAGGAACAAACTGCCGGCCAAGGTATAAATAAAGAATTTCAGGGTGATGGTGTTCCGGTTTTTACCGCCCCAGCTCAGCAAAATGAAATAAACCGGAATGAGTGCCAATTCCCAGAATACATAAAAAAGAAACGCATTTTGAGCCAGGAAAACTCCGGTTAAGGCCGATTGGGTAAACAGTATGAGCGAATTAAGAACCCAAACCTGTTTCTGATCGCGCTTGAATCCGGCCAGTATGATGAACGGAAAAAGCAAATTGGAAAGCAAAACCATCACCAGGCTTATCCCGTCGCATCCGAGGGAAAACCGTATTCCCAGAAAGTGAATCCAGCTTACCGAAAAACCGGTGCCGGAAACCGAAAAAATCAGTGAAAACGAAACCAACAGGTTAACAATTGCCGAAAATAGTGCTATTGATCTCACCGTGGCAGCATTCCTGAAAAGCAACAGGAACAAGCCGGTCATAAAAGGGATCAGGAGTATGAACAGCAATATCATTAGGTTCAGATTGTCAGAATGAATATCATAAATACCAGGATCCCGGCCACCATGGCAAAGAGGTAAAAACTCATATTGCCCCGTTGGATTTTACGCACCAGTGTTCCCAGCCTGGAAGTCAAAACACCTATTCCATCAACGGATTTGTCGATAATCGGGTATTCAACTTTTGTGAAAAGGAAGTCTGATAAAAAACCGAACGACTTTTCGAAAAGAAAAGAATAAGCCTCATCGATGTAGAATTTGTTGTAGATCAATTTGTTCCAAAATGATATCGACACCCCTTCCGGTACAGGTAAAACGGATTTCCGCACAAAGGTCCGGTAGGCATACCCAATTATCAGGAATAAAAGAGCGATAGAAATCAGTATCAATCCAATTTCGGTTAGGTGACCGATTTCTTCAGCGGTTGTGGAAAAAACTGAACCTTGCAGAAAAGCAGCGAAACCAGAATTTCCACCCAGGAGGGAAGGAATGTTCAGGAAGCCGCCGAAAACCGAAAGAAACGCTAAAACAATCAACGGAACGGTCATTATCCGGGGCGACTCATGCGGATGGGCTCTTTCGGAGCGCTGATTGCCAAAATACACCAGGTACAGGAGCCGGAACATATAGAAACAGGTCAGTAATGCCCCGCCAAGTGCGAGAATATACAATAACAGGTTGTGTTCGAATGCTTTTAACAGGATTAGATCCTTGCTGAAAAAGCCCGAGAATGGCGGTATCCCGCTGATGGCCAGGGTAGCAGAAAGGAAAGTGAAATAAGTCAGCGGCATTTTTTTTCTCAATCCGCCCATCTTTCGGATATCCTGTTCACCGCCCATGGCATGAATTACACTGCCGGCTCCAAGGAATAATAAAGCCTTAAAAAAAGCATGCATGGTCAGGTGAAATACGGCAGCAGAGTAGGCACCCAAACCCAGAGCCAGGAACATGTACCCGAGCTGTGATACCGTTGAATAGGCCAGCACTTTCTTGATGTCATTCTGTTTCAGGGCGATAACGGCTGCCAGGATCGCAGTGGCCAGGCCCAGAACAGCAATCAGGGTTAAGGTGACCGGAGCGAGGTCGAATAGGATGCTGGAGCGGGCTATCATATAAATGCCGGCTGTTACCATGGTAGCGGCATGGATGAGGGCCGAAACCGGAGTCGGACCAGCCATCGCATCGGGTAGCCAGGTAAAAAGCGGAATTTGTGCACTCTTGCCGATTGCTCCAACCAGCAGGAGCATTGTTATCAGGGTTATGACCGGCGACCCCACCTGAAAAGCAGCGGCCTGCGGGAATATTTCTGAAAAACTGACTGAATGAAAAGTAAAAAACAGCAGGATGATCCCCAGGATAAAACCCAGGTCACCAATCCGGTTCATGACAAATGCCTTCCGGGCCGCATAATTATAGGCGGGTTTTTTAAACCAGAAACCGATCAGCAAATAGGAGCACAATCCCACGCCTTCCCATCCGATAAACAAAACCAGGTAATTTGCCCCCATAACCAGCAGCAACATGCTGAAAGTAAACAAATTCATTTGGGCGAAGAACGAATTTACCCGGTCGTCGCCTTTCATGTACCCGATGGAATAAACATGGATGAGAACACCAACACCGGTAACAATGAGCATCATGGTCAGTGAAAGATGATCGATCAGAATTGCGAAAGGGATATTCATTTTTCCAATCGAAATCCAATTGAATAGGGTTACCGTTGCTGAATCCTGACCGGAAGAGCGGAGGATAAAATACAGTACGATGGTCATCAGAAAGGAAAGGATAACCATGGTGCCGGCCAGCACTCCGGCCTGATTACGCTTTAACCGTTTATAGCCAAACCCGGCTATCAGGAAACCCAGCAGCGGGAAAGCCGGAACCAGCCAGGCTAGATTCATCGCTGAAACAGGTTCTACCATTTCAATCGGTTCAACAGGTTAATATCCACCGAATCAACATTTCGTTTCATCATAACGAGGATCGAAAGTCCGACAGCAACTTCCGCCGCCGCAACGATCATGATAAAAAAGACAAATACCTGTCCTGCCGGATCGGAATGATAGGCCGCAAAAGCCGTTAGAAGCAGGTTTACGGAATTGAACATCAGTTCGATACACATCAGGATAATTATAGTGTTTCGCCGGAAC
>JAPLDV010000265.1 GCA_026391235.1 Bacteroidia bacterium
GTTCTTACCTTTTCGAAGGTTTCGGGTCCGACTTGGCTTACTGTGGCCGGTGACGGAGCCCTTTCGGGCACCCCGGCAACCGGTGATGTCTCATTAAACAGTTTTGTGGTAAAGGTTGATGACGGCAACGGCGGAACCGACCAATCCACTTTGCAGATAACGGTTGTAGCTGCGATTGTTACAAAGGTGCCGGTGGCTGGTTTTTCGGCTAATCCGGTCAGCATTTCCGTCGGGCAGACGATTCAATTCACCGATCTGTCGCAGAATATCCCAACCGGCTGGTCGTGGAGTTTCGGCGACGGAAAAATATCTGTATTGCAAAACCCATCGAATACCTACAGCAGTGCCGGGTCCTTTACCGTAAACTTAACGGCAACAAACAGTGCCGGGTTCAATGTACAAACGAAAGCCAATTATATTACCGTTGCTGTGGTAAATTCACCGCCGGTATTTACAGCCGACCCACTTGTTGAAACCGGAGCCACGGCCGGATCGGCATATTCATCCACTCTTGCCGGTCATGCTTCCGATCCGGACACGGGAGATGTTCTTACCTTTTCGAAGGTTTCGGGTCCGGCCTGGCTTGCCGTGGCCGGTAACGGAGTACTTTCTGGCACCCCGGCGACCGGTGATATCGCAATAAACAGTTTTACGGTGATGGTTATTGACAGTAAAGGCGGATCTGACCAGGCCATTTTGCAAATAACGGTTGTATCCGGGATCGTTACCTATTGCACCCCAACAGGTATTAATAATTCGAAAGATTACATTACCACCCTTACGATAGGTACTTTAACAAGCAAATCCGGCAAGGGGTCATCGGGTTATCTGTTGTACACCTCCCCTGTATTCAGTTTAACCGCCGGAAAATCCACCTCAGTCAGCCTCACACCGTTTAATACTAAAAACAGTGACTACTGGAAAATTTGGATCGATTTTAACCGGGATGGTGATTTTACCGATGCGGGCGAGAACGTATTGAATCTTACAAATAAGAAAGGAAAGATTACTGTATCCATTTTAGCACCTTCCACGGCTTCGGGGCTTACCATGATGAGAATTGCGATGAAAACCGGTTCCACGATGAATCCCTGCGACAATAGTTACAGCGGCGAGGTGGAGGACTATCCGGTGAATATCCTCAAGTCGGGCTCCATCGAAGGGGGCGAAGAAATTATTCCGGACGAAATTATCGGCGGACCGGTGCTGAAACTGTATCCTAACCCGGTAGGCAGCCAGCTGAATATTTCAGTGGAAGGGGCTGCCGGCGATGCGGTATTGCGCGTTTTCACCATTTCCGGATCGCAGCTCGAATTGATCCGGGTCGATTCCAACCTGATGCAACTCGACGTATCGTGGTATTCTCTGGGGGTATACTTTATCATGCTGGAAGATCAGGATCAGCGGGTGGTGCAGCGGTTCATACGGGAGTAGAGACGTTTATAAACGTCTCTACGAAGGTCCCGGGTAATGTGATGTAGGGACGTATTCACGCTTCACGCCGGTAGCTGCGCAAATGTGCACCGTACCATTTGGGATCGCTTAAACGGGCAAAAACCGACCGCCTTGCTTCTTTATTGTAAACGGCACGGATCAGCTGTTTGGGATAACTCGAAAATCTCATCAGGTAATACAGGCATGTATGGGAAAACCGTGCCCATCCCGGATGATTGATGTTACGCCTGATCCGGTGCAGAAACATTTTTGCCTGCCAGGAAGCGTCGTAGGGGATGGAAGCCGGATTATCAAAGATCTTATTGGTTACAGCCAGATTCCCATTCATCCGGTGGTAGAATTTCCCAAAGTCGCCTATAACGGTTAACGGATTGGTTTTCCGGGATATCAGAAGCAGGTCATACATTTGCCGGAGGAAAATCTGAGCGTAATAAAACCCGTTATCATTCACCTGAACATTTAAGATGTTATGTATGACCTGATGCTCGTCGCAGAGAATGCGAGGGGAACCCGGCAGGTCCAGTTTTTTACTCTCCTTCACAATGATCCCTCCATCAAACTCCTTGTAATAAGGAAAATGGAGGATCTGCCGGTGAACTTCCACGGCAACCGTGCGGTTATCATTTTTCAGACGGGGGTAATGTTTGGTTATAATCAGATTTTTGGGGTTGTAGGTGGCCAGGGGCTCGTAGCCGGTGGCGATAAGTATCTCCGCAGCCCTCACCATATCTTTCCCGTCCACCAGAAAATCAATATCTCCCACCATCCGCCCGGCAATATCCTCATATAAATTATCGAGCAGATGAGCCGTGCCTTTTAAGAATACCGGACTGATTTCATGCTTATTTAACAGATCAGCTATTTCCAGTGCCTGATCGATGATCTGGCGGTTGCGGTCGCGATTCATGGCAGCAAACTCTTCCATATACTCAACCAGATCCGGGGGCAACTCCGGTAAGAGTGCGGCCTGTTTCAGCTGCAGGTACAATGCGGGAAAAACAAACTGGCCGGTACTGACCCATACGATTCGTTCCCATTCAACCGAACCCGAGCGGATCTGTTCCCGGATCTCACCGATCCTGTCGGGACACAGGCCGAGGGTGAGGCATTTTCCGATAAAGAAGAGAGCTTCGCTATAGGTCATTGGGAGTAGGGTATCGGGTGTCGGGTATCTGGTTCAAATTTAGTAATTCCGGGGTGATTTCGTTGTATGCGACAGGGTCCCCGCCCCATAGCCGTCAACCTAAGGAATAATTTAAAACGTAAGAGATTCGAGGACCAGTTTTGAATTCTGAAGTGGAAGATCCAAGTCAGGCTCAACGCTCACTTGTCACTCGTCACTCGTCACTTGTCACTCTTCAAGATCCCCAAAGAGCTCACTCACCACCTTAACCATCGTCTCATTATCGGAATAAGTCAGCCGGTAGCATGGCATTTCCAGGAACCAATCGAGGAACCGCTCCGCATTTTCCGGCAAAGGAGAGATCCACGAATCCGGCACCAGTTGCTGAAACGCCACATCCTTCGGCATCCTTTCCATTACCACCCCTTCTCTGTCATCCCCGCGCAGGCGGGGACCTTTCGACGCTAACGAGGGCCCTTCTCTGTCATCCCCGCGAAAGCGGGGACCTTTACCCTTTATTAGCGAACCCGCCTCATACTTCACAAATATCAGTGCCTTGCATGTATAACCGCCGTCCTCCTTCCCTGCTACACTTTCAGGTGCCAGGTACCGCACTGTTTTGTCCATACCGGGATAATAAAACTCGGCAGCCGATTCCAGTTGCGGATATAACGGAATCAATTGATCCAGCGCAGTTTTCTTCACCGACACGGCAGCCGGGAAATAGAACACCCCGCCTGAAACCGCATCAACCGGAACGAAATCATCGGCCAGCAGATCGAATCCACTGGCCATTAATATTGCAGTTATGGTACTTTTTCCGCTGCCCGAATCTCCCAGGAACATAATGCTTTGGGTTCCCAGGCTGATGGCGGAAGCATGAAATACACCCATCCAGCGGGGTTCAGTTTTGCCATACATCCGGTTGAGCATCTCCATGGAGAATTTCCCGGTTAAAAAATGAGCATCTTCCGGAAGCCATTGTCCAATTAAGGATCCGTTTACCCGCAGCACCAATCTTTCCTGATAATGGAACACCTGGAAAAAGTGATCAGCTGATTCACCGGTATGAATCTCAAGATGAGCAAATTTAGGATGGATCAGATACTCCATCGCATCATCTTCATACTCAACTGAATAGATGCAATCATTTAACTGATAATACTTTAATGAATTAAAACCGGCAGGCAACCCATCAGGAACAAGGTCTGAAAAAGCCCCCGGATCCTGATCGCCCGGCCCGGATTGCTGCTCCAGCAACTGCTGAATTTCACTGACAAACCGTTTGCTCTCAGACCTGGGTAAATGATAAAGCCCGGCAAACCACCGGGCTGTTTTATCGGGTTCCCATCCTTCGTTCATCCGGGTGATTACCTCATAGGCTGGTATTTCCAACAGGGAGTAGCGGTTGCTCGCCCCGAACCAGATGATCTTTTTGTTCTCAACAGATCGTTCCAGATAATTCATTCCGCAATTTATAAAAATCGCAGAGACGGATGATCATCTGTCTCCAGATCATCCGTCTCTGAATATTTCGCGTCACGTTCTTCGAGTCACTCGTCACTCGTCACTTCCTCTTACTTCCACGGAGAGTTCCTGACGTTGTTCTCTTATTGTCCTAGTTCACCAGGTTATTTTCTTCTTGATGATGGTTGCTCCGGTTTGGTTCATGCAAAAATAATAGAACTATTTAACCAATCCACCATAATCAGCGTATCGGATACAATCAGATTGGCCCGATCCATTTCCGGAAATATTATCCCGCTGCTGTTCATTCTGATATTATATCCATAGACCTCAGGAATAAAAGGTTGGTACAATTCTGCAACCAAAAAAAGCCCGACTATCACTCTAGTCAGGCTATTTCTATCTTATCACACCCACACTCACACCCAAACCCACACCCACACCCTTTTCGGGATTATGCCTCCCTGCGGTCGGCATGATCGCCGGGAGGGGGCGACCGCCAAAGCCAGTTGCGATTACCCTCCTGCGGAGGTCAGCTTATTTTTTTACAACCCGCTTACCAAACAAGTTTGGCAGCGGCCTGTAAAAAAATAAGCCAGCTGCGCTGTAATCGCAACTGGCTTTGGCGGAGAGAGGGGGATTCGAACCCCCGGTATACTTTAGGCATACGGCAGTTTAGCAAACTGCTGGTTTCAGCCACTCACCCATCTCTCCGAATAAGTGCGGCAAAAGTAAGACTTTTACCGCATTATCCAAACAATTATTTCTGGTCCTTTGGCCTCTCATGCTTGCCCGGAGGTTCGCTGATCGAATTCCTCATATGGGTATCCGCCTCGATATTCTTCACCCGGTAATAATCCATGATCCCGAGGTTGCCACTCCGGAAGGCTTCGGCCATGGCCAATGGAACCTGCGCCTCGGCCTCAATTACTTTAGCCCTGGCTTCCTGGGCTTTTGCCTTCATTTCCTGCTCCAATGCAACTGCCATGGCACGGCGTTCCTCGGCCTTGGCCTGTGCAATATTTTTATCGGCATTTGCCTGATCCATCATCAGTTCAGCCCCGATATTCTTTCCAACATCTATATCTGCAACATCGATCGAAAGAATCTCAAAAGCGGTTCCGGCATCCAATCCTTTCTCAAGAACCGTCCGGGATATTGAATCGGGTTTTGCCAGTACATCTTTATGTGAATCAGCCATTCCGATGGATGTAACGATCCCTTCCCCGACGCGGGCCAAAACGGTTTCTTCACCGGCACCGCCAACCAGCTGTTTAATATTGGTTCTGACGGTTACCCTGCATCTGACTATCAGTTCAATACCATTCTTGGCCACGGCTTTTACCGGAGGTGTATTCAGCACTTTCGGGTTCACCGACATCTGAACAGCTTCCAGCACGTTACGGCCGGCAAGATCGATGGCGGTTGCCATTTTAAAATCCAGGGCTAGATTTGCCTTATCGGCCGAAACCAGCGCATTAACCACCAGTTGAACATGCCCTCCGGCAAGATAGTGAGCTTCCAGATCATCCCTTTTTAGAGCAATGCCTGCTTTGGCACTAACAATCAAAGCATTTACGATTACTCTTGGCGGCACTTTCCTCCAGCGCATGAAGATCAGTTGAACCAATGAAACCCTGACTCCGCTGATCATGGCCTGAAACCATAATCCAAGCGGAATAATGTACATCAGTATAGCCAAACCAACAATCGATGCAGCGATTATCCCGATCAGGTATATCATGTTCGTGTCCATATTCATATCATTCATTTTTAAGTTTTACAACAACAAAGGAAGGTTCAATCCTGGTGACAACGATCTGGCTTTGCTGGTCGATAAAAGGACCTTCGGAATGGCCTTCCACCCGGTGTTCGCCGATCTCAACCATTCCTACAGGACCTAATCTTGTGACGGTTATACCCGTATCGCCCGGCGCGATTCCGTAACCAGTGACATCATTGGCTTTTGAATTCACCTGGGTATGGAGGGAAACCCGTCGCCATGTTTTTGAACGGAAGGTTAAGGCAATCACCAATCCCATCGATATAAGAACCCCTATAAGCACCAGCATACCGGTGGTTGCCCCAAAGAGGCTGAACGACAGATAAACTGAGACTGCCATCAGCACCAGTGCCCCGATTCCGGCAATACTGATCCCGGGTATCACAAGCAATTCGAGCAGGAATAAAACCAATCCCGCCAGAATCATCAGAATAATTCCTAATAAAGTCATAGAGAAAAGTTAATCGATGGTAACCAGGAGCCCCCGATTTAAAAGACTCTGATACATCGGTGTAAGGGCGATTATTTCACCCCTCTTGATATCGCATTTCCCTTGGTAATGGGTAATGAATGCACACTGTTCGGCCTGAATCGGATCATGGCCGCAAACCTCTACCAACGAATCGATTACGTAAACAAAGGTATTTACGTCATCATTGTGTAAAACAAGGAAATGCTTCGTTCCCGAACTGAAACCGGTCAGATCCTGGGAATCGGGATTACGTTTCGTAACATTTCGGCCCATTGGCTTGTTTTTTAAGGAACGCCAAAGTATACAATTTTATTTACACAAGAACCATTCACTGTTAATAAACTTCCAAAAGTGAGGGAAATACAACCCGATTTAGTTGATATATTTGTACATTATTTCTCCATTTTTGCATGTTTTCTGCATCTATATTACCAGCTAATCAAAATTTGAAATGGAAAAAGACAATTCAATCCAGAAAGAAAAACAAAAAGCGTTGCAACTCACCATCGAAAAGTTAGAGAAGAGTTACGGCAAGGGCACCATCATGCGGATGGGCGGCGAAGCGATCGAGGATATCCCTACGATCCCTTCAGGATCTATCGCACTTGACATTGCCACAGGAGTCGGAGGCTATCCTAAAGGGCGGGTAACCGAAATTTTCGGACCCGAATCTTCCGGCAAAACAACCCTGGCGCTTCATGCCATTGCTGAATCCCAGAAAGAAGGCGGCACAGCTGCTTTCATCGATGCAGAACATGCTTTTGACCGCTATTATGCCGAAAAGCTGGGGGTAGATGTGGTCAACCTGTTAGTTTCGCAACCCGATAACGGTGAGCAGGCACTTGAGATTGCCGATCACCTGATCCGCTCGGGTGCTGTCGATATTGTTGTAATCGACTCTGTAGCAGCACTCACGCCCAAAGCTGAAATTGAAGGCGAAATGGGTGATTCCAAGATGGGCCTGCAGGCCCGGCTCATGTCGCAGGCCTTGAGAAAGCTGACAAGTAACATCAGCAAAACCAAAACCTGCGTGATATTCATCAATCAGCTCCGCGAAAAGATCGGAGTGATGTTTGGCAATCCCGAAACCACCACCGGTGGTAATGCCCTGAAATTCTATGCATCCATGAGGGTGGATGTCAGAAAGATCGGTCAGATTAAGGACGGTGAGGAGATGACCGGAAGCCGGACCCGCGTGAAGATCGTTAAAAACAAGGTGGCTCCGCCATTCAAAAAAGCCGAATTCGACCTGCTGTATGGTATTGGAATATCGCGCATCGGAGAGGTAATCGACCTGGGCGTGGATTTGAATATCATTAAAAAATCGGGTTCATGGTTTTCGTACGGAGAAACCAAACTCGGTCAGGGACGTGATTCGGTTAAATTACTGCTCGATGACAACCTCGAACTGGCTGAAGAAATCACAGTAAAAATCAAAGAAGCACTAAAAAATGTTAAAGTTTAATAAAGGAGCCGTCGTTCGGACGGCTCTTTTCTTTTTATTCCTGGCCCCTCTTGTTCTGATCTCTTGCAGGAACAATGTTAAAACCGATAAAAAAGCGGGAGATGCAGCAGCAGCAGTTACAGTTTCACCCGATTCATCGAACCTGCTTGTCCTCGGCAAGCTTATAAGGGACAATCCCAAGAGCCCCGGCCTGTTTGCGAAAAGAGCTAAATATTATGCTGAAAAGAAGAATTATACACAGGCTTTGAATGATATTACCATTGCCCTGACCATGGATTCCCTGAATCCCGCCTATTATGTTGATCAGGCCGAATATTATATTTTCAACGGCGAACCAAACAGTGCCAAGAAAAAATTGAATATATGCCTCAGGAAGTTCCCGGACAACACCGATGTAATGCTTAAAATGGCCGAGATCCATCTTTATTTGAAGGAGTACGGTCAGGCTAAGCTTGTACTCAAGCAGGTGCTGCCTATAAATGATGATCTGGCCCAGATTTACTTTCTTCAGGGGCTGATAGCACTCGAAACCAGCGACACTTTGGGGGCAATCCGGAATTTTCAGGCTACTATCGACAAGGAGCCTGATTATTATGCTGCTTATGTACAAGCCGGTAAAATATATTCAACTCAGGGAAACCCATTGGCGATTCAATATCTGAAATCAGCCATCGACCTGCAGCCCAATATGTATGAAGCCCATTACCTGCTTGGGCTTTTTTACCAGGAACACGGAT
>JAPLDV010000412.1 GCA_026391235.1 Bacteroidia bacterium
TCCCTGACCTCCCCGATCTCACCGTTCCATATCCACTCGCAAAGCTGGCGGACCCCGTGACCGGAATTTCCCTGGTTGCCCATCTGGGTGGCAACTTTATGTTTGGCTGCCAGTTTAGTGAGCAACCGCGATTCGTAAACCGAATGGGTAAGCGGTTTCTGACAATAAACATGCTTTCCCATCGATAACGCAGTGGCGGCAATCGCTGCATGGGTGTGGTCGGCCGTTGCAACCATCACTCCGTCGACCGAACCCCCCATCTCATCAAACAATTTGCGCCAATCCCAATACCGTTTGGCTTTCGGGAATTCTTTAAAGCACCGGTCGGCATATCTCCAGTCCACATCACACAGCCCGACAATATTTTCCGTATTCATCCCCACCAGGTTCGGATGGCCTTTCCCTCCGATCCCGATCCCGGCGATATTCAGTTTATCGCTCGGTGCTTTGTGCCCCAATCCGCTGACCGTATGGTTGGGTATAATCGAAATCCCTGCAGTTGCAATCGCTGCATTTTTTAAAAAGTTGCGACGGGAATAATTCTTGTTCGGCATAAATAAGATGTTTTTAATACTGATTATGAGCTAATTGGACCTATTTTACCACAAAGTTCACAAAGGTTTTACACAAAGTTCACAAAGTTTCACCAGGCGATAGTTTTTATGGGTCATTCAGGTCAGGTTTATTAAAGCTCTTTTATCTTGATATTACGATACCAGACTTTGGTACCATGATTTTGAAGTGAGATGTACCCTTCATCGAATTTTCCCCAATCCGGAAAATTCGACCACTTTCCGCTGTTGCGGAGTTTTATCCATTCTTCCGAATTCTTCTCATACTTTACAACTACTTCTCCGTTCAGGATTTGAGTAACCTGGTTTCCTTCGACAAAAAGAAATAGCTGATTCCAGTCGCCTAGAGGCTTGTAGGGCCTTACCAACGGCGGATACATGGCGTAATTTGCACCGTTGATCTGCCAATCTTCCAATTTGTCAGGCCAGTTTTCGTGATCGATCACCTGAAACTCGGGGCCTGTTTCATAAGGGAATTTGTATTTTGGATCCTCCGAAATCTGATACAGGATACCGCTGTTGGCTCCCTTGGTCAGCTTATAGTCGACACTCAGTGCGAAATTCCGGTACTTGCGGTTGGTTATGATATCCTGATCTTCACCACCTCCTTTGCTGTTCATCGTAAAAGATCCGTTATCAATAGCCCAACAACCCGGAAAAACCTTCATGTTATATCCATGCCAGCCATCAGTAGATTTTCCATCAAACAGCAATTTCCAGCCGTTCTTCTTTTCCTTGTTGGCCAAAGTGTTGGGTGTTGAATTTTGCTCCAGCTCTTTATACACGGATACTGCATCGTTTTTGGTTTGTGCCTGGCACGGGATTCCCGCAAAAGAAATCAGGCAAAGCGAAATTATCAGGATAGATTTTTTCATTTTTTATAGGGTTTTTAAATGCCTTACAATTCAGTACTGAAAAATAGTTGTATTTTCCCAAACATCAACTTATACCATGAAAAGACTTTTACCTTTCTGCCAAATCGTTTGCCTGACAATGTGTTTCGCAGGCTGCTCCAGCCCGAAACAAAACTTTCAAATCTCGGTTACCTTCGGGAAAGCTTATGCCTATTCCCCTCATAGCAATGAAATTCTCGACTGGAACGGTAACCTTCAGATCGAAGGAGGATCATTGGATTCACTGTTTAAACTAACCTATGGAATCACTGATTGGGAAAAAGGTTTTGGCGGATGTTCCAGGGAGTATTCAAAAAAGCTGAATATTCCTGAATGGAAAACAGATATCCGGCCCGGTTCCGGAAGAGGCCTTGAAGGTATCCGGTTTTTCATCCAGGGCGACAGCAGCACACTGATATCCATCAACACCAAGGCCGGATTGGCCCAATTTAAGCTGGGCGACCTGATGGAAAAGGAATATCTGGAGTTTCCGGTTGGAGGGTATTATTCCTTCCAGCCCATATCTGTCTATTTTGGTCCGGATGCCCGTCCGAGAATGACCAAAAAGGCGTTTACCCAGATCCTGACCACGGAGAACCGCATTGGAAACATGCTGATTCCTGATGATTTTTCAGGTACAAAGGCTAACTTTATGAGTGCCTGGTGCGCAGCCATCCGACCGAAGGAAACCATTTCTTCTGATTTTTTATCAGAAAACTACAGCCCTTCACTGGCCGGGACCATCCCGGTGAAACTCCAGCTGATGGCCGCCGAACCCCGAAAGCCAGGGAATCTTCTGGAAACAACATCCGGCTGGATCGATTTTGATGTAACCGTTGGAAGCTATTCTGAAAAAATCCGGCATTTTTTCACCTTTTTCCGCCAGGCGGAGAAGCTGTTTGATATCTATGTGAACGTTCCTGGTACTGCATTAACTAAAAGCAAGACATCCATCACGATAACAAATGACGACGAAAGCAAAACATTGCTGCTCCATCGGGCATTCATCAACGAACCGCCTTTATCCCATCAGGAGGCTTTATCTCAACTGCCTCCCCTGCCGGTTAATCCCAATTTCTGGGTCGGGTACGATCTGAACACCTGCACCACCCAGAACGGCGAGGTTGATTCCCTGATAAACAGGATGTACCGTGAGCAGATGGGAAACTACGTCCTGTTCCGCATCGAGGAATCGAATACAGCAGCCCCAGGTGATTTCAGGAGATGGGAAAGCCTGGTCCTAAAAAACAATTTTAAGGCCGGAACGACCATGGGAGGACTGGTGGCTCAGATTTTATCCGAAACCATCGGTAATAATTTTATCGGAATTCACCAGCACGAATCCAGCAACCTTATTTACGGATGGGGCGATTCGGAGCCGAAAGCAGCCCGCATCAACCGTACCCTCACGGATTGCGAAGCCGCTTATACCGCCCGGATGAAAAACATCAGAATGCTTGGCCAGGCCCTGCCGATGTGCAACCTCGACTATAAATCAGGTGTAAACTTTATCTCCAGCGAATTTCCTACCGGCCATTCTACCCTGATGATGGCGGCCAATCGAGGCGGATCGTATCTCTATGATAAACCATACTGGGGGGTGCATCTGGCCAATCACGTGATGCGAATGCCTGATGATGAAAGCACCCTCCGCCGGAACTTCCTGTTTCTATGGCAATCCTGGCTTTATGGAGCCCGACTGATTTACGATGAGGAAAGTGCCGTGTACGGTATTCATTCCACATCCTATTCGTACTCCGATCCGATGAGCTTTATCCGCCGGAAACAGATGCAGGAACTCTATCATTACGGATCCGCAATTAATCTTGGAAAAGAAATCGTAAAAACCGGCTACTTGCTGGGTAAGTACGACTGCCTGGTAGGCGGGGTGCAGTCGTCACCCGAGATGGAGCCGACAAAAGTATGGGGCATGTTTGGC
>JAPLDV010000391.1 GCA_026391235.1 Bacteroidia bacterium
TATGTAACGGTGCGAAAGCGTAGCTGCGGCTACTATGGCCGAATCTTTAATACGCACTCTGTGATGAACTTCGTAACGTTCTTTTAATCCGCGCAGGATGGCGATTGTGTCTTCCACAGTCGGTTCCTTGACCAAAACGGGCTGGAAACGCCGCTCCAAAGCCGCATCCTTTTCAATGTATTTTCTGTATTCGTTGAGCGTTGTCGCGCCCACGCAGCGCAGTTCACCCCGCGCCAGTGCGGGCTTCAGCATATTGGAGGCGTCCATTGAACCTTCGGCGGCTCCCGCGCCGACAACTGTATGTATTTCATCAATAAACAAAATAATTTCGCCTGCGGAGCTGATAACTTCTTTTAGAACAGCTTTGAGCCTTTCTTCAAATTCCCCGCGATATTTTGCTCCGGCAATTAAAGCGCCGATATCAAGGCCGATTACTCGTTTGTCTTTCAGGCTTTCCGGCACATCGCCATTGACAATGCGCTGCGCCAATCCTTCAACTATCGCCGTTTTCCCAACTCCCGGCTCGCCAATCAAAACCGGATTATTTTTTGTGCGGCGCGAAAGTACCTGCATGATGCGTCTAATTTCTTCATCGCGACCGATTACCGGATCAAAAGAGCCCTTGCGGGCAAGTTCATTAAAGTCTCTGGCGTAGCGTTCAAGAGCCTGATATTTACCTTCTGGATTAGGATCGGTAACCCTTTGATTGCCTCTGATTTCCACCAATACTTTAAAGATGCTGTCCCTGGTTATTCCCGCGTGATGCATAATTTTTGCCGCTTCACCGGTTTTTTCCTCGGTAAGGGTAATAAGCACATGCTCGGCGCTTACGTATTCATCTTTGAGTTGCGCCGCTTCGGTCAACGCCTTGTTGAATATTTTATTGAGCCTGCCTCCCATGTACACCTGTTCCGCACCCGCGCCCTGAATACTGGGTTGTTTTTTCAGATAATCTTCCAGTTCCTTTTCAATTTTTTGAGGTGAAGCATTAAGCTTATTAAAAATGGCGCCCTCTATACCGTCTTCCTGCCGCAAAAAAGAAACAAGCAGATGTTCGGGCTCGATTGCCTGATGGCCGTATGAATTTGCCAGCGTCTGCGCTTCCTGAATCGCTTCCTGGACTTTCAAAGTAAATTTATCAAAACGCATATTTCTATTTCCTTTACCCCTAAAATTTGGGCATCAAATCCCCATTCGCTTTAATGAGCCTTGATTTTTCGAAACTTAGTTCTCGGAAAATCTTAGAGCGAATTATCCCGCCACCTTTAGGTGGCTGGGACGAGCTTCACTACGCTCGTTTTCAGCGAGTGTCACTACCCCGCTCCGCTTTGTTTCGGGGATAGTTCGATTTACGCTTCAGACTTCATTTCATTCGTCTTCAGCTTATCTCACTATTCTACCGGCTTTTCAATGGTGACAAAAAGTTTGCCATTTTTAAAAACGGTTACGTCTCCCGAAGATTCGGAAATAACTATAGCCACTGCTTTAGTTACACTGGTAATACCGGCGGCAGCAATATGCCTGCTGCCAAGGCCTACGGGAAAATCACGGCTGTCCAGCGCGGCGTTTAGATGTCTT
>JAPLDV010000644.1 GCA_026391235.1 Bacteroidia bacterium
GCATACGAACCGCACCCAACGAGGTTTATTCCCTTGAGGGACTTGAGAAATTCCACGATCTCAAATCGGGAATGACTGTAAAAAAGGGAGACACACTTGGAACATTATCTTATTCTTATAAAGCTATCCAGGAACCTTCACTTAAAATCTCACGGAGTATCAACAAAAGACCTGCCGATCCCATGACCCCGTTAGGATTAACTACAACATTCATCAAACCTGTTGATATTGACCCTCTGGAGAAGAAAAGTGTGAATGATCTGAAAGAAGATTTTTCAATTTTTTGCAAGAGCCTGGAAGAGGGCCATCCCGGATTGTATGATTACATCTCTAAGGAGGAGTTGGATCATCTGTTCGAGAGGACTCTTGCCGAATTAAAAGAACCATTGAACTCATTTGAATTTGAAAATCTGTTAAACCCCATTGTCCGTGGTATTCGTGATAAGCATCTGTTTTTCATCCATGATTTCCCCCGTAATAAGGCCTTACCTGACCGACACACGACTGTATTACCGATTTATTTCGGGTGGGAAAGTGATTCATTAACCGTAACCCGTGCCGTTAAAAACTATCAATCCTATATTGGAAAAACAATTAAAACGATAAACGGCATACCGGCGTTGAATATTAAACAAAAAGTAGTCGAAAATTACCGTTTTGAAGAAGGAAATGTAAAAAGCTATTACGATTTCATTTTTTTGACAACATGGCAAGGTTACCTTTTCGAACTCTTCCCCTCACCAAATATGTCATACAATTTTAAGTTTTCTGATGGTGACAGTTTGAATTTAACAGGAACAATTGTAACCCCCCAGAATGCAGATTCATATAAAACAAAAAACGGACCGCTATTGCCCAATATGAGCGTGTTCCTAAATAAGCAGAATCGACCATGCAGTTTCAGATTGTTGAATGATAGCACCGCCTATTTGTATATCAGCACCTTTGATATTTCCACGGTAGGCAGAGATTCAATTATAGACTTTATCAGGCAGATCAACCGCCAATCCATTCAAAACCTGGTAATCGATGTTCGGTATAACTCGGGTGGTGCATCCGGGATATTAGCAGATCTTTATGCTTTGGTGGCTCAGAAGCCTTTCCGGCTGGCAGAGAAACATATAGTAAATGCAACAAAAACCGACTCATTATTTGCAAAGACGACCAATCTTAAGGGGATCCGTGGATTATTCGACAATTATCTGAAGCTTGAAAATGGCAAAGGTTATTATCTGCCAGCCGACAGCTTACCTCTATATTATCCAAACGACAGTATCAATTTTTCAGGAAATGTCTATATCCTATCCAATGAACACAGTTTTTCGGCTGCCTCTCTGTTTGCAGCTTTGATCTTCAAATTCCACCGGGGCCTCATTATTGGACGTGAAACCGGGAATCCCTATTATCAGATGTTCGCCGATGATTATGCCCATGTTTTGCTACCGCATTCAGGATTAATTCTGCAGATCCCCCTCATTAAAATGATTTTTGATGAGTCACCTGAAGTCAAAATACCTTTTGGAAGAGGTGTGTTACCCGATTATGAGATTCCCTTAAAAATGATTGAGATGGTAACCGAAGCGGATCCTACTCTCGATAAAGCGTTTGAGTTGATTGCAAGGGGAGTGCGGATTTCTAAAGAGCCAGTTGACAATCCAACTGGCCTACAGGAAAATAAGTCAAAAACCGGATATTTAGTATTGCTTCTAATAATACCAGGAATAAGCATATTCGCTTTCATGAAATGTAAAATCAAAAAGTAGCCTTTTTCTGAGGCCTTTCGTGTTTTCATCAATCAGTTGAGCCGATAGTGATAATATAAGACGCAGGCTTAAAATTATTACCTTTGTCAGGTGGAAAAAATTGGATACATAGAGATCAGACTAACCGGGTCGAAGGCCGTTGCATTCGAAAACATCCAGGACATTGCCGCCAAACGGGATTATGTCTTTAACATAAGGACTTCACTTCCGGAATCCAACGAAGTCTTGGTTGACAAAACAACGCATTATTACCGGACTGAGGCAATATGGGCTGATGCCGAATTCTATTTCTACGGCAAGCTGACCAATGCAGGTGGCAAGGACAAAGCCAACATCCACATATTTACCGAGGAACTCGGAACCGTTAGGATTCAAACGCCAATTGCTTTTCTTGAGCAGTATAATGAGAATTTGCTTTATAAGACATTCGGCATCCGAGCAACCGGCAAGCAACATTCCGAAACAGGGGAAATTGATACTTCTACCCTGGAATTTATCGAATTGGTTTACTACCAGCCTAAATATGACGAACTGTATCTGAAGAAGCTTCGGGACAAAGCAAAGAAGTCATGGCTTGGGAGTATTAACCCCGATACCTGGTTAAGAGAAATCCGGGGAGGTTATGAAGCATAGAGCCGTACTACTCGATACCAGTTTCTTCCTTCGGTTCCTGGATGAAGGGAGCCCCCTATTCAAAAATGCCGATGCCTATTTTCGTTACTTCCTTGAGCAGGAAATAACCATGATGATTTCCACGATTTCAATTGCAGAATATTGTGTGGGAGGTGAGATCAGCGAATTACCGTTGCTAAACTTGCAAATTGTTCCCTTCAACCTCGACCATTCAAAATTTCAGTTTATTGACTTGAATGTACCCTACTACCAGGCATTCGGTTTTCTTGATCTTCAAGTCTTAGGGTGAAGCACCAAAGCTGAAACCAAACCAACGTTTTCCGTATCTTTGCACTATGAAACAGCGTGTTGTTGTCGGCATATCCGGTGGGGTGGATTCCGGAGTGGCAGCCTGGCTCCTGAAGCAGCAGGGGTATGACGTAGTTGGCCTGTTCATGCGGAACTGGCACGATACAATCGGTTTGATCTCTGCCGAATGCTCCTATGAGGACGATGTCCTTTTTGCCGAAATGGTTGCAAAAAAGATCGGGATACCTTTTCACCAGGTCGATCTGAGTGAACAATACCGGGAGCGCGTGGTGGGTTACCTGTTCAGGGAATATGAGGCTGGGCGCACGCCGAATCCAGATATTATGTGCAACCGCGAAATCAAGTTTGATGCATTTGTTGAAGAAGCTCTTAAACTGGGAGCTGAAAAGGTGGCGACCGGACACTATGCCAGGGTGGATTCCATTGATACACCAAACGGACCGGTTTACCGGCTGATGGGCGGACTGGATAAGAACAAGGATCAGAGCTATTTCCTTTGCCAGTTGAACCAGAAACAGCTGAGCTACGCCATGTT
>JAPLDV010000019.1 GCA_026391235.1 Bacteroidia bacterium
GTTCCCAACTGAGTGGAATCTGCAAAATTGGGAAACAGGTTAATGTAGCAAAAATTTTTGCTATCGACAGATTGAATCCGTTTTGCCCAACTGGACAACTCAGGAAACAGTGCTATATTAGGTTCATCCATCAAGTGGTAACCGACAACTGCCGGGTGGTTCATAAATCGACGGACTGTTTTCTCCGGCTCGGATTTTAACTCGGGACAGGAGACAATCATTTTGATACCCACCTTTGAGGCAATATCCAGGGCCTTCTGCATGGCATCGGCATTTGGGAATCCGCTAAAATGGTAGGTTATCCCTGCATCTTTCAGCTCCTGGTAACGTGCAACCGTAGTTTCACCTGCAGGAATGCCATACCACGCCAGAATGGGGATTTGCCCGTTCGATTCCAATCTTTCCTGGGATTGGACAGATCCCATGAAAACAAACAGAAGGAGGATCAATAAATAATTTCTTTTCATAATTATTTCGTTTAAATTCAATCTTTTATAGCTTTTTCTTCGCGTTCTCTGCGAAAATCTTAGCGATCTCTGCGGTTAATTCTTTTTTTTACCGCAGAGAACGCAAAGTACACGCAAAGACCGCAGAGTTTTGCATTTAATTCAGGTTTAGGTTGTACATACTTATTGCATTGTCTCTCAGTATCTTTTTGATAATATCCAGAGCTTCTCCTTCAGTTAAGTACCGGTTTTTTACCATACCTGTCAACGTCACTTCCACAGATTGTCTGGCTAAAACTGATGCTCCGTACGCACCCTCAACAGTCTGGCTGTCGCCGCCGAAAGCCATGATCTTATTGGATGGAACAGTTTCAATGAACTCCTGCAAGTATCGCACGGTATATGATGGTGAGATAAGAGCCGACCAGGCCATATCAATATAGACGTTGGAAAAGGTTTTGGCTATCGTAGCCGTTTCACCTCCAAAAGGATAACCGGCATGGAGCAAACAAAACTTTACGCCAGGGAATTTAAAAAAAGCTTTTACCAACCCTGTAGGATCACTTCCTGTTTGCAGTCCTGTATGAATCTGAACGGGGAGCTTATACCTTTCGCAAAGACTCAGAAGTTTAAAAAAAATGAAATCCTGCAGCGGCTTGGCCTCATCAAAGGAAAAGGTCAGATCCGGACTTGCCTTCATCTTTTCGAAAACCGCGTTGGCTGTTTCCCGGGGCACATCATCAAACTTCAATGTCCGATAGTAAGCTACTCCGAACTTCGCTCCCTGAATTCCCTTTTTTACATCCTGCTCAAACACACTGTCAATGAGTGATTCATACTCCTGAAGAGAGTTGAATTTTCTACCATAAACACTCAGTTTTGCGTTCATCTTATCGTAGCAAAAGAAGCTGACATACTTATCGTAAACAAACAATCTTTTGAAGTTGCAATTGCCCTCGCTCTCAACGTTCCTGGTATTCACAGAGTTGTACTCCATGATCAGGCAGGCATCTATCTTAGCTTTTTCCTTCAGAACATTTTCGTAGTAGCCATTTTGGTGAGCTGCCCTGATACGATCCGAAAGCTCCCGGTAAGTGTAATCATTCAAGTCATCAATACCATACAGATCTTTAGCGGCTATAAGAACAGATCTGCCATACGCAGTGATCCGGGTATGAGCCCACCCGTTCCTGATTACCTCCCATTTTTCATCAATGCCGGCATCTTTCCCTTTAAACGTGTTGTAAATTTTTCCCGGCGCCACTCCCGAGGAGATCAGGTCTTCGAGCTGATAGTTGGTAAACAGGCAGCTGAAATCAGCAGCACCTGCAAGTGCATCCTTTTCGCTCATTATATGTTCATGGGTATCTATTAATCTGATGTCGTAAACTGCTTCATGAATTCTTTGCTCAAAACCGGATTTGGGCATGCTGCCGCGCAGGGTCTGATGTTCCTGCGATATGACAAATCCGCAGAAAAAAGAAAGAAAAATGAATAATAGATAATGTTTTTTCAAAATCATTCCAGTTAAATTCAATCATTGAGGGTTTTTCTTTGTGTTCTCTGCGAAAATCTCTGCGTTCTCTGCGGTTAATTCTTTTTTTACCGCAGAGAACGCAAAGTATACGCAAAGACCGCAGAGAATGCAGAGCCTGTAATTAATTCAGTTTAAGAATTCGAAGGTCTGACTGTTGTTATCGAGATTCATTATTTTATTTTTTCAATGCATATACCCCCGCACCAACTAAATAAACCATAGCTGCCACCAATACCAGGAAGCTGGCCCTGACTCCGGCACCTGTGCTGACCAAACCCATTAATGGCGGCAAAAATGCTCCTCCGGAAACGGCCATGATCATCAGGCCGGAAATCTCATTGGAGCGATCCGGCATTTTTTCAAGTGCAATGGAAAAGATCAGCGGGAAAAGGTTTGCCGAGCCGAGACCTACCATAAAAATCGCGATCTGGGCCACCAGTACCGACGGAGCCACTAACATGCCCCCAAGGCTTATCAATGCCACTATTGCTGTTATGAGTAAAAACCACCGTGCAGAGATCCAGTTCAAAATGACAGCCCCTGAGAACCGGCCAATCATTAAAGCGGTAAAATAGAGGCTGATCCCCAGAGATGCCGTTTGGAGTGTCAAGCCATATTTAGTTTGAAGAAAGTTGGCAATATTCGAGTTCATGCCCACGTCGCATCCAACCAACATAAAGATACCCAGCGCCATAAACAAAATAAATTTGTTCTTTAATAAGCTGAAGCAGCTTTTAAAGGTTGCGGCTGCGTGGGTGGATTTTGTTTCTTCGATCTGGGTGAAATAGAGCCAGAGGACCGCCAATACCGAGGTTATGGCATAAACGGCAAAAACCAGTCGCCAATTGCCGAAAGTGGTAAACATGAATGCGGTAATGGCAGGGCCCAGCAGCGATACAATGGCCTTAATAAATTGCGACAGACTCATGTAGCTGGAATACTTTTCCCGGGGTGCCACATCGTGAAGCAGTGGGTTGGCCGATACCTGAACAATGGTGTTCCCGATTCCTAAAACAATAAATGCAGCCAGCATGATAGGAAATGAATAATGTAAAAACGGGATGACCATTCCCACACCTGTCAGTAGCATCCCGATGTTCAGCATTCGTCTCTTGCCGAACCGGTCCTGCAAAATGCCTGAAGGGACCGACAGGAGAAAGAACCACACTAATGCCATGGATGGAATGAGCTGAGCCAGGTTATCCGGCAGATCAAAATCTTTTTTGATAAAGCCGGTAGCCACACCAACAATATCTACAAATCCCATCACGATAAAAGACATAAAAACAGGTAAAGTTTTCTTAAAAGCAATTTTTGAATTGTTCACAGGTTTAATTATTAATTATTAATTATTATTTTGATTTAAGGATAACAATTTGGTAAACAGTGCATAATACTAACTATTCTTCGAGAAGGCTGACCTCAGAGACCATACCGGTATCTTGTTTAAAAAGCAGTGTCTTAATTTCGCAAGGCCGGAAATTGCCGGACCATTTCCGGTTGGCAAATCGTAAATCTATGGTGGCTGAAGCCGGTAACCCGGAAGTTTCCACGCACCGGATGATCAGGTCTTTTCCGTTTTCCGACTGTTTAATTGCGGTAACCACTACATTTGGAGCATCAATAGCAAGGAATGAACCCGATTTCGGCATTGTTCCGCCATGTATGCCCTGATAAATGGTTACTGCAGGAGCCATGAATTCCTCGGCAATCCTCGCTACATTTCTCTTCATCCAGGTATCCGTATGAGGAACCACCAGCATCCGGAATGTCTGTATTCCCTGGTCCATCCAAAGATGCTCTGCCTTCATATCCAGAACCTTTGGGTTGTGATGCGCATACACTGCAGCGCGGGCCACGGATATCCGCAAATCATTTTCGAGGACACTGTATCCATATTTGGCATCATTCATAACAGTGAGTCCGCAGGTGATTCCGCTACGTTTTCCGCTGACATCGATCCATCTCTGGCCAGGATCTTCCCAGCCATTGGCGGTGCGTTCGATAAATCCGTAAGCAGTTTCGTAGGTAGGAACCGGTGATTCCACATCCACCGGGAAAGAGAACTTCAGCATTTTAAGATGTTCGTGCCAGTCGAGAGTAACTTTTGCCTCAAGGTTCTTCGATCCGGAGGTCAATGACCAGTCAATCGTAAGGGTAGACGCCCCGTAAGTGGTTATTGCCCTTATTGTTGCCCGTAGCGGACCATTTTCAAGAATTTTCATGGTGGCATTTCCAAAAGCCCCGATTTCATTGGAGAAGGTCTTGATGTCATGGCTCCAGGTGTCGCTGGGATCATCTATCACCACTGCCCTGCACCCGCTTTCGCCACCGGCAAACAATTCCTTTCCGTTTTCTTTATCGAATATGCTTATGGTTCCATTTTTTGAAAAGAGCACCCGGAGGAATTTATTCTCAAGTTTGTTTTCTTCAGCAAAGGCAGGAGCATCACTTATTTGTGTATCTCCATCCATGAGGCGTATCTGGCGATACCCCATAGGTGGAATCAATGCATTAACGATCAACTTTTTACGACTGCCCGACTCTGTTGAGCCGGCTGTCCATTGATGCAGCAGCGAATTTCCCAGCTCATCTTCAACCCGTGAAGATTTATGTGAAGCACCCCAGTTAAAATCATATTCCACGTTTCCATGAACTGCCCAGGCATGCGGGTTGAACACCACGATATATTGTGAAGCGGGATCTTCTGCAGGAACCTGCCATTCGAGTTTTTGAACGGCCAGGTAAGTTGCCTGATGAGCGATGTCGAGTGCATACCCGTATCCTTCACGGGCGGTTTGAGAATGATCAAATAGTGAAGTCCCGGCCAAACTATCATGGAACTGAAGGAACAGCACCCTTTCCCATGCAGAAGTCAATTCCTGCTTCGGATATCTGGCACTCCAGGCTAAAGATCCGACGGCTGCAATTTTTTCAGCGGTGACCAGGGCAGCTTCCGACTGCCGGTTCCCCTTTTTAATTTCTGATTCGGCTGTATAACAACCCACTGCATGATGTTGCAGGTCGTCTTTTATTACCGGCAGATTTAAACTCTTATCCTCGCGAACTTCCTTAAAGTAACGTTCAGTGGTGCTGAAAAAAACCACCGGAGCACCCTTTTCAACTTTTAATTCTTCGATGGAACGAATGTTTTCCTTGGTTGCACCGCCTCCGTGGTCTCCTGCACCATAATAAGCCATAAAACTCTTCATCGGCTCATCCTTGTATTGGGTGAGAACCTGCTCAACGCGATTCCTTACCGATCCGCTATCGTTATAGCTCAACGGGATACGATAGGTGAGTACGCGGGTTCCATCGGTACCCTCCCACCAGAAGAGATTGGCAGGCAGGGATTTTTCCCTGGGAGCCGGACGCATAAAGATGTAATTCTCCATGCCTTGCGATTTAATAATCTGGGGCAGAGTACTGGTGTGGCCAAAAGAATCGGGGTTAAATGCAACCGTGGCACGACGGCCCAGAATCCGCTGAAAGGTTAACTGACCATATAACCCCTGTCGCACCATGGCTTCACCACTGGGTATATTCATATCCGGTTCAACCCACCACCCTCCGGCGATATTCCATCGGCCCGCCTCCACGCGCTTTCTGATCTCAGCAATCATTTTCGAATCGTTTTCGGCAACCCATTGG
>JAPLDV010000349.1 GCA_026391235.1 Bacteroidia bacterium
TGAGTATCAAGGCTGTAGTAGTCGATCCGGCTAAACTGGCGGCGTTTGGGATCAACGTCAAACGGGGCGATGTTGTTACATTAGTCCAAGGCCAAGGAGAGGACGTCCCATTTGATGTGTTTGCCCCCCGTCATCAGACGAAAAAATTCATTGCCAATGAGAAAGGTATTCTGAGGTTGTACTGAAAGCTCAAT
The DNA here is from genome assembly GCA_026391235.1 of Bacteroidia bacterium. The sequence continues at coordinate 195 of JAPLDV010000349.1, forward strand.
ATGCAGATTGCGCTTTGCCTTTGGCGCAAGAGGATATCATTCGGCAGACCTTTATGGACATGTCCAGTATGGCTCGCACGCTGCTTTGTCTGCTGGTCGTTCTGGTTCACGTCAATTTCACCATCCGCCCCGCCATCAGCAGTTGGTGGCCGGGCGGATTCTTTTTTGCCCCCTTCTTCAGCGTTCTTGTCCCTGTCTTTCTGATCCTGTCAGGATTTTTCGCAGTTAGTGCGTCCTCACCATCAACGTCACCTCTTTTAAGTACCTATCTGCTGAAAAAGGTCCGTCGACTGATCCTACCTTTTATGGCTTGGAATATTATCCTTCTTTTCCTGGAAGGCTTCATTTGTTATCCCTTTACCCTTCTAATGTTCTTTTACCTCGCTACCGGATTCTGGCAGTTGTACTACCTCTTTGTCCTGATGCAGTTGCTCCTTGTTCATCGCCTCATTTTCCGTTTTGCCTGGATAGGAAACCATATGCGTGTTTTGGTCATCACTGCGGGAGGCCTATCTTTACTTTATTATGCAGCGGCAAATTGGGTACTCTGGACACAAGGGGCCTCGAGTACTGAATTTGAGACATATTACAACCGGATATTTATCCCTTGGGGATTCTTTTTCTTTTTGGGCGTTTGGTTCCGCTTTGACATGAGCGCCTTTGTGCGACTAATGAAATATAAAAAACATCTTGTCATAGTCTCGGCCATCTCTTATACCACATACATTTGGGCTTTTGCCGCTACGGAAAAAACATTAGGATTTAATCCCCTTGGGCAGTTCCTATTTCCTGGATTCTTCTTTCAGACAAGTCTGTCCCTCCTTATGCTCGTTTTGCTTTATCAGTGGCAACGAAGTGGCCGCGTGGCTAAATTAAGAGATTGTCTGGCACGGTGGAGCGTTGATAGCTATGGTATCTATCTCGCACATACATCTGTTATCATCGTTTTAATTCGTCTCTATGACACCGGTGGAATAGTGATCCCATTCTGCCTTGAGGTTCCCTCCTTCTGGGTTGTCAGTTGGATGATTGCAAGGGCGTTGGTTCATTTTTGCCGACATCGACCATGGCAAAAAGTTGGGCTGATTTTATTCGGCAATATACCAACCCATAAATAAGAGGATAAGTGTCACTAAGCAAGCACTTCTTCTGTAAGAAACAAATCTCTATACGTAAATAAAATGCTTGCTTTCAATCTGATCCTCAATTATGACAACTGCCCATCAGTGAGAATTTGAAGGTGTAATAAATAATAGACCTCTTCTTTTAAGGTTGTTTTTCTTATTCAGATAGTTGATACAACATTTCAAATAGCACGATATTGGCAAGACAAATTAGCCAATTTGACACGGCAAATTCTCCCTTGACTTTCTGTTCTAATAAGGGCATTGATTAAATAAAGTTGCTCGTATTGTATCAATAAGCTCTTCAACTTAACATCAACCTTTAGGAGGTCGCCGTGAAAAGGACTTACTGGAAGTTGCCGATGTTTTGGCGTGTACAGAGATTATCATACATTTATGGAGACTTGATATTTTCTCCTAAATAAAATTCCCTAATTTTTGTTTCCAACAAATTGCTTCACTCAAATTAAATGAGGCAAAAATGTACCTTATTACAACGTCGTTATATCCAAACAATAAAGAAAAAGAAGTGGCAAATATATATTAATATTTTAAAGTGATGACAAAATATCCTGACAAGAATAGTGCAGCAACCCCTAATTGTTCCGGTTGCGGCTTAAGCCGCTGTGTTTGATATATAGTTTATTTCAAAACAATTTTTTACAAAGGGAGGGACAATATGAAAGTTTTTAAATTTTTAGCAGTGACAGTTTTAGCTTTAATTTTTCTTGCGGGCCCGACTTCAATAACCATGTCTAGGGCCGCAACAATGCCAACAAAAGTGGGAATTCTTCAAGTAAAAGTTAAACCACCAAATCCGGGAACTGTCACAGTCAGAGTTTGGTTGGCACAGACTCCTGGAGGCACACCACTAAATGAGACGTTTGCTGTTTCACAGAGTAACCCGCTCAACAAGACATGGCATCTTGCACCAGCGCTCTACGCGGTGACTATTTCTTGGAAATCAGGCTACCAAAACATTACAGGGGCCGTTGCCGATAACGGTATCATCATCAACGGCAAAGCCATGTACTATCAGGTATTAGGCACCCCAGCCGACGCGAATGGCATTTCTGCGACATTTGATGCACGTATCCCTTGATCTCATAACTAATGAGGCAAAACGAGGTAATGTGCGATAGCTCCGCAAGGCGATGGGTGTGGTTGTTCCTCACCACACTCATCGCGTGATGTGATAACCTAACAATTCATTTTGCCCTCAAGGAGGTACAGAAATGAAAACTTATCGTTTTATTGTCGTAGCGGCGATTTCTGTTCTTTTGCTTTTTTCTTTGTTGGATAGTGCTAGATCAGCCGATCTTCGCCAAGCAAGGGAATTAAAAGCGCCGGCTAATATCAAAGCGGCTTTGGCTACTATGCGGGCCGAGATTCAAGCGAAAGGGCTTAAGTATAAGGTTGGATATACACAAGCCCTGGATAGGCCACGGAAAGCCTTACTAGGGAATCTTGATGATCCTAAGTACTCAACACCTGCAATGCGCCAGAAAGCCAATAATCGCGCGAAAGAGCTCTTGGCTCTCGATGATGAGGCCAAAGCCGAATACCTGAAATTACATCCGGAAATGGCGAATAAAATACAAGAATTTATTCTCCACGCCTGCATAGCTAATAAAAGCGCCTTCAACTGGCGTGACCAGAATAAGGTTACCCCTGTCAAAGATCAGCTCCACTGCGGCAGCTGTTGGGCCTTTGCCGCTTCCGGGGCTTATGAAGCAAATTATTTAATCCGCAACAACCTGACGATTGACAC
>JAPLDV010000798.1 GCA_026391235.1 Bacteroidia bacterium
TCCCAATTTTCAGGGAACTGGTTAGTATTCAGCTTAAAGTGGCCCCAGGTTTCAAACGGGCCTTCATGGTACAGATATTTGAGTCCGGCTTTTTTCGTGAGATCGAGTGCATCTTCAAACTCTTTCACTCCGAAGTTCATAATCAGATAGGCAGCCGTGGCACTTTTAGCTGTTTTCCCCCATTCGCCGTCGATCATCGGGTGAGGAAGGCTTTCGGCGATTTCAATTTCGCCTATAGTTTTCAGGGCTTCGGTTGCTTTACATCCGAATAAAGCTATAGATGAGCCGATTACGCCGCCATCATCAAATGCCGGGGCAACATAATAATCGTGTGCCCAATTTGAAACGATGCGCTCCCTGTTCCGGTTCCGGCAGTATGCCTGGATAATACTTCCAAACGATTCTTTTCGTGCGGTTTGCCCCCGGTAAAAAACCTTCACTGAATCCGCGACATCAATCAGGCTGTTGGTTTCGAAAATATCAAAAGATGGTTCGATATCACTTTCTTCTGTCGGGTACCCTCCTAATGTTTTAAGATTTAAGGATTGTATACCAATGGCATAAACTGAATTCCTTACCACACCAACCGTTTCTCCGATGGTTTCGCTTATGGAAGTCGGGTAGGGTCCCCAAACGATAAGATCGAGTGAATCAGCTCCGGTTAACTGCTCCAGCTTCAGTACCAGATGGGTTGGTTTGGCTTCGATATGGATTCTGGCCTCCCGTTTGCCGTCAAATGATAGGGTAATAATCTTGCCGGATGCATCAACCTCGCATGAGACCGGTGACATAAAGGCACCGGCAGCCCTGATCTGCATCAGGGGAGCAGGCTGATTCTCAGCCAGGTAGTTTTTACCGCTTCCGGGATCAGATAGTGCTGTGATAAAGCCTTTTTCCGAAACTTTGATCAGAAACTGACCGGTTTTCCATTCGCTGCCTTTTGGTGCACAGGCCGTTAGCAAGGCAGCGAGGAGCAGGCTTAATGAGGATTTCTTCATTTTAGTTTATATGTTAGCGAAAGGTACCCACCCCCTTGCCCCCCTCCCTGAAACAGGGAGGGGGAATCGGCCCCGGCTTTCCCTCGGAGATAAGCCCCTCCCTGCTTCAGGGAGGGGTTGGGGTGGGTACCTTTCAGAGTTTTACTTTATTACCGGTATCTCGCTCAGTCTCAGTTTTGCAGAGGCATAGGGGACCAGTTCGATCTCATGAGGTGCGGCATCACCCGTCAATGCTACAGGTGAATATGGAGTCAATCCAGCGTTATTATTATCCATTACCCATCCCGGAATCAGTTTCCCTTTGGCTTTCAGCATGATCGGAGGATTCTGGTTGAGAGTTTCAAAACCACCTTTTGCTGCATTATAAATTTGATCTCCCTGATCGCCAAACGGGTATTTTCCGATGGGATTAGTTACTACTTCAAAGCTTTTCGACAGGTCGGTTTCATCGATAATGAGTCCGAAATTCCATGGGCTGGCGGGTTCAATCATCCAGTCGGTTGATCCCATGTATTGGTAATTGTTTTTAACCGTTGTGATCGGGGTAAATTTCCTGGCTATACGCAAACTGAAAAACAGCGGACCTTTGGCAACCGAAGCGGCATTATTATATCGGCGTTCGATGCGAACAGGAGATGTCAGGACCAGCTCGATGCGATCCCCTGGTTTCCATTTCCGGCTAACTGCGAGGAATTCACCTGTTTTGCAGGCAATGGGCTCACCGTTAACAGCCACGGTTGGTTTTGCTGCCCATTCGGGTATTCTCAGATAGATTGGGAACGTGGCTTCTTTATCCGGATTAACCAGGATAACTACTTTATCTTCAAACGGATAGTTGGATTGCACTTCGATGCTAACCGGAACTTTTGAACCAGTCAGGGCATTTACCTTGCAGGGGGCATAACTGATTGCGGCCAGACCTGCATCCGGGGTGGCCATCCACAGCGATTGTGTGAATTTGGGCCATCCCTGGTGACCATTGGCGGTGCAGCAGCCAAAGTCAGGCTCAGTGCCGAAAATGTTGGCATCGGGACGGTTACTCGACCATGGGCGGGGAGCATCGCTCACCAGGACCTGATTGGCCTGCTGGTCGTACTGATGTGCCCAATAATCAGCGGTACAGGTTCCGGGCAAGCTGTTGAAGGCCAGAATATCCAGACGGTCGGCCAGTTTTACGTTGCCGGTGATTTCAATCAGATTTTCCAGGGAAAACATATATTCCACCACAGCACACATCTCGGTGCCTTGTACCGGATTCCGGCCGCTGAGGTGTTCATCGCCTGAGAAGCGGCCGCCTACCTGACCGTGATAGCTGTCGAGCTTGATTAATCCGTCAAGGGATGCCTGTAAATCAGCTGCGTTGCCCGATTGTTGCGACCATATACCCGGATATTTTGTAGCCATGGCATTGTTTACCACGTGAGCAGTAAGGCCGACGGCATCCCAGATTTTCGGTATCCTTCCTTCACGTGCTGCGAGAGAATCCCAGGGGAATTTAATAAAATAGTTTCCCCAATTGAAGCAGTTTTCCTGGATCGACCGGATGGCCTTCAAAACGGTGGTATCGCCGGTCTGGCGATAAAGCCAGTAACCGGTCACGGCATTTTCCATTGCCCTCACGCCCCTCCATTCCTTGTCGGGCCAATCGGGTTTGGTGACGGCCAGGTAGTTGAAATACTTTTTGATCATCTCAAGCGCCTCTGGGTCTTTACTGCCTTCATAATAGCTTTTAAGCACTTTAAGACCTACTGCCAGTGGCCATCGGTCCCCGTTTTTTGCCGGGCCAAACCATCCGTTGGGTTGGCCGGATGCCAGAATGGGTTCCATCCAGGTTTTAACCTTTTCGATCAGGCGCTGGTCATCCAGCAGATAGGCAAGCGGGACCAAGCCATCGAGATAATAAGGGCCGCGCTCCCAGGCCTCCTTATCACCCCCGCGCCATGCTGAGGTGGTTAGTGAGGGCCAGAACTCATCGAGATGGCCCGGTAACCCATCGGCCTGAATCTGCAGCTGATCCTTCAGCCATCCTGAGGGTTTCACCGATCCAAGCGGAAGCTGTATAAATGCATTGTCTTTCAGTGGTTCCCGGTTGGCGGGATAGTTTGATTCCTGCTTGCTGCATGAGAAGCAGAGAGCAATTAATCCGGTCATAAAAAGTGCTGTTGTGCGTAACATAATCGGGCGAGTTAAAATTTCGATCGAACCGGGTAAAGTTAGGTAATTTGCTAATATGCTAATTTGCTAATGTGCTAATGAGTCAATGTGCCAATGGTGCCAATGTGCCAATGGGGCAATGTGCCGATGTGCCAATGTGCCGATGTGCCAATGGTGCCAATGTGCCAATGTGCCGATTAATTGATATATCTGCACGAGCCACTTTCAATTGCCAACAGGAGAGAAGGAAACCCGGGCATGAGTGGCAGGAGATATTTTCAATTTTTTTTCCAATGCGCACTGCATTGTGCATCTATAGCTGATAATGGAGGCAAAACCGAAATCATTCGTATAACCATCCTAAACATTAAATAAATGAATATGAAAGAATCTGTTCAGATGACCATCACCAAGCGATTTTTCCTGCTGAAAATGAAGAAAGATGAACAGGACATCCGTTTTCTGCGAACGCTGCGATACGCCAGATGGGATTCTGCCGCTTTCTGCTGGGTGATCAGCCGGAAGGAAGAGAACCTGATCATGATGCGCAATTACTTTGCCGAAAGACTCACCGAAGATAACGGGGATAGACCATCAGTCACTCCCGTTATTACCAAATCGTTGCCTGCCATTGAAACCAATACGCTTCTGGTAGTGAAATACCACAATGGACGGGTCCGGTTGATATTCAGGTATGATAAGGAACTGGGTAAACTGATCAAAACACTTCCGCTCTACGCCTGGGATAAAGAAAACCTTTGGTGGACTATTGCCCACACGGAAGGTGCACTGGCCAAACTGGTCAGTTTTTGTGAGCAGTGCGGGTGGAAATACCGATACCTGGAAGACCTGCGCCATTTGGACCGGAAGCCCCGGCTTAAACCGGATCAAGTGGAAAACTACCGTCAGGTCCCGGACTGTTATCTGGATAAGCTCACCGTACTCAGGTATAGCAGCAACACGATCAAGACCTACAAGGATTGCTTTTGTGAATTCATCAACTATTACAGCACCAAAGAAATCAACGAAATAACGCAGGAGGAGATCCAAACCTATCTTCTCTACCTGGTAGAGGAACGGCAGATATCAACGTCCTATCAGAATCAGGCCATTAATGCGATCAAGTTCTATTTTGAGAAGGTGTTAAAAGGACCTCGCCGGGTCTATTACATTGAGCGGCCCCGCAAAGAAAAGTTGTTGCCTTCAGTACTCAGTGAAGCAGAGGTTAAAAAGATCATTGAGAACATTTCGAACTTGAAGCACAAGTGCCTGATTATGACTTGCTATTCAGCCGGATTACGGATCAGCGAGGCCTTGAACTTAAAGCCGGCGGACATCGATTCTAAACGGATGATGATCCATATCAACGGAGGCAAAGGTAAGAAAGACCGGATTACGCTGCTTTCAACACGTTTGTTGGAGATTTTACGAGAGTATTACCGCATGTACAAACCCAGGGAGTATTTATTCACCGGGCAAATGGGCGGTCAGTATTCCGAGAGGAGTGCCCAGCTTGTTCTCAAGGAGGCTGCCAGGCGTGCAGGGATAACCAGACATGTAACCTTGCACACTTTAAGGCACTCTTTTGCCACGCATCTGCTTGAGAATGGAACTGATCTGAGGTATATCCAGAGCTTGCTGGGCCATTCCAGTCCCAAAACCACTCAGATTTACACCCATATTACAACCAAAGGATTCGATCAGATCAAGAATCCCCTGGATAATCTGGGATTGTAATTATGGAAGCACTTAAAGTTTTTCCGGAAGATTGTGTATATTTGGTTTTAAAAATTTAAACATTGATTTGCAAAATGATAACCAGGTCTACTATATTTCAGATACCCGAAAGTTTTCGGGTAATAATCCTTCGGGTAATAAACCTGCTACAACCAACTCGTTATGCCCAATTGTAAAACGACCAACAACTAAAAACTATATCATATGATAAAAGAACAACTTGACAATTTAATCCAGCAAATTCGCGGACTAAAACAGAAAAAAATTTTCCTTTCAACAAAGCATTATGTAACAAAGGAAAAATATTATCAATCATTTTCAGCGGCAGACAAATCCGAACTTGAAAATCTTGAAAAAGAAATCAGCGACATTGACAAACAGTTGCAACCCTTGCTTACACAGTTTCAAGCAAACAGCAATAAGTATGTTGTTGACTATGAAGGCGAGTTTACAGACATCAACGGACTTACATATTGGCATTCTTATAGAGAAATTCTCAACTTCAGAACAAGCTGCAATATTGACACTTTTACAAATGGTTGGGGCAATTCTATCCAAGATTGCGAAACTTTACTTCAAGAAATTATTGATTTCTTGTTCTACTACCGATTTACTAATTTTAGAATAACCAACGTAAAAAAAATATGATATGACGGCTTACTGTTTTTGCGGACTTTCACTGGATACAATTCAAAAAATTGGTTCTTTACTTTTTGGACTTATCACTCTAATAATTGTTATTGCTGGGTACTTTAAGTTTTTACAGAACAAACTACGAGACAAACAACTTGACACAGTTTATGAGTTGATTAAACAAAGTCAGCAAAGTGATTGGCAATATCTATATTTCAATAATTTTGACAATCTTCCATTAAAACATCGTATTGCCACTTTGTTTGACATTACAGAAATACAAGAGTTTGAGGAATGTGATAATTTATTTTTTTGGGGTGTGGACATTGAACCGCTTGGTGAAAATTTACTCTCTTGGGACTTCTTCTTTAAATTTTATTCTCACCCACTTTTGCCAATTTCAATTGCCAGACCTCTCAAAAAACTTAATCTTTGGCGACAGCAGAGTCATATTCAGTATAAAGATGCGAAGGACAAAAAATATATTGCAATCGGGAGAAAAAAAATAATTCCCGAAGACGCTTATTACTTTTATTTTTCGGAAGGTGAAATGATGTCTTGTAAAGGATTCAAACAAGCAGCGACAGAACTCCGAGACTCAATCGTGCAATGGGCCACAAAATATGGACTTGACGACTTGAACATTACAACATCGCACATTTACCGGACAGAAAAGTAAAAAACAACTGGGCATAACAGCGGTTTTGCGTTATGGCGGTGGACGTGCAAATATGAACGTATTGCATTTAATAAACTTTGTGCGGGCAGACAGTTTAGCGTTTCAAATCCGCCACAACGCAAAGCCGCAATCCGTTAGGTGCAATTAGAAAAAAATGATATCAGATAAAATTCAATATTTAAGTAGGATAGCCCTAGGTTTTGATTTTAGACAATACCTCGAACAGAATCAAAAAAGGTTTATTGTGTTTAAGATAAATACCGTAGATTCTTGTTACGAACTAATGGAAGGAGAAAATTTTAACTCTATATTGGATCAATCAAACAAAAAGTATTTTCATTCCAAAGCTGGTTATCTTGTCGACATAAAAAAAATGCTTGATACTGAAGCTGAAGCAGACCTTCTACTTTTATCAGACGTAGTATTACATTCCAATCCTATAGATCTTGACACCATAATAATCCATGAATTAGTGCATATGATTATTGATTCAAACACTCCTTTCCCTTTAGAATTAACAGAAGAGGCGGTTGGAATTGGCAACGAAATATATCGACTTACAGACTATCATAATGAATTGATGACAAGACATACTGTCGAGTTTTGTCAACATTTAGCTAATGTTTGTATTCATTATAATACTGAAACAAAAAATTTTAATAACGGCATGGAGGCAATTAGAAGTGCCATGCGATTCGATATTTTTGAAATATAAATTAAATAAAATAGAAAAATGGCAAAAATGAACCAAAAAAACACGACTGGATTGTTTACGTTTAAAAATGATAATTTCCCTGAATGGTTTGCATATACAAACGATTCTACAGGATCAAATATTCCAGTTAATAAAGATGGAAAAGTAACTACCTGGAGCCCTACCACTAATGTCTTTCATTTTACTAATGATCAAGAAAAGGAGATAGATGAAAAAATAAATAATGATGGCTTCTGCACTTTCAAGTCAACAATATCTGTTACTTTTTCAGAATGGGAGATTAAAAAATAGATTTGTTAAATTGTAAAACTAGTTAATTGAGAAAAAATAAAAGCACCTAACACGGGTTTTGCGTCAGGCGGGCTGACGTGCAAACTTGGAGCTTTGTGCTTCTATTCAAGTTCAGTGCTGGTTGACAGTTTTGTGCTCAGAAACCCGCCCGAACGCAAAGCCCGAAACCGTTAGCTGCAATTACAAACTATACACTAAAATTTTAAAAAATAGGAGATATAAATCATGGAAAAAAACCAATTGACATGTCCAAAGTGTAGTAATGTTTTTGAAGAACCATTAACAAGATTCTTACCATTTACTCAAGAACAATACAATAAAGTTGTTCAAACTTATGGCAAAGATTTTCAAATATGTCCAAAATGTAAGGATATATTTAAACCCAATTCTCAACATAAAATTGTTAATAAAAAACCAGATTCAAAAATTAAAATTGTAAATGGATTTGGTGAAACGATAGAACAATCTTATACAATGGCTGAACTAGAAATTCCAAAGGACTCGACAATAATTGAAAAAATAGTTATTTCTGAACCTATTGAAAATACTTTGGATATTGAATTGTTAGACAATCAAACGGCAGAAGAAAAGCTTATATTACTTTTTGGGAAAGGCTATACATTAAAAAAATCAATACTTAAAAATGAAAGTAAAAAAGGTTTCCTCGGTATTGGTAAAAAATTAAAAGAATATACAATTACATTCTCTTGTCCATGTAGGGTACAAATAAAATATATAGATAATAATTTAATAAATGAACAATTAGAGAAATTATTAATAAGAGAAAAAGAAATAGAAATGGAAATGTCAAAGTTACAGAAAGAAATTGAAAAAGAAAAAAATAAGTATAAAACAACTAACCAAAATAATGCTGTGAATAATATATTGGGTGATATTGACCATGCTTTAGGTATATCTTCTTCATACACTACAACATATGATTCTTTACATAAAAGACATAAAGAATTAGAAGGAGAGTTAATCTCAATTCGCAATCAAAAATCTGAATTAAATAAAAGTAAATCATCATAAAATTAAACTTTAGAAAATTAATGATACTAATAATGCTGTAACAGCAGCTAACAAAGGCTTGCTACCAGCGGGGCAGCGGGGTTTTAGGACAGTGCAGTTCTTTTATCAAGCGGCGGTGTATTAGGACAGGAAACGGCTTCGATTCGCCCCGCCGAATAGCAAGCCTCAGCCGTTGTGCCTCATTGTAAAAAGACACTTTCTGCCGTATGAAAAAGATTGAAAAATGATAACGATTCAAGAACTTTTATATAACCGTGGACTTGACAAATCGGCTAAGATTAAACTTGTCAGACATAAAGACAGACGACTTGATTTATACAACCTTTATCGCACTGACAAACAAGAATTTTTGAACTATCAAAATTCACAATCTAAAGACATTATTAACACCGTAGATTTTATAGTTTCATTTATTGGAGAAGAAGGAGTATTGTCACGCTTTATTGGAGTGTACAAAATACTTGACAAAAAACATTTGCCAAATGAGCATTTTGAGTACAGAATGGAGGAAGTATATGGATTTGAAGATTTGAAAGAAAGAGTGATTATTAGATGGGAGAACGCAATATCTTGGCATCAATGGATAAAGAATAAAATGGAAGTTTTACAAATTCACCCAGGATTACACTACAAACAATTTACAGATTACTCGGACTTCATTCTTGAATTTGTCGAACTAAAAGAAATAGTAAACAACCAATACAGTGATTGGAAAAGAATGTTGTCAGTAACAAAAGGAATTTATTTAATCAGCGATACCAAAACAGGAAAGCTATACGTTGGTTCAGCTTATGGTGACGAAGGAATTTGGGGCAGGTGGACTAAATATGTTTTGACAAATGGACACGGAGACAACAAAACGTTAAAGGAACTCATTGAGAAAGACCCGAACCACGCTGAAAGTTTTCAATTCTCAATTTTAATGCTTCTTCCACGAACAATTACAGCAGATGAAGCAATTAAAAAAGAGCGTTTGTTCAAAAATAAACTTGGGACTAATTCATTTGGACTAAACAATAATTGACAAATGACATGATACAAAAAAACAACGAAGGCACAACAATGTATAAAAATAATAGCCGGTTCGGTAGTAAGTTCAAGGGTTGCAGCCCGCTTCAACTTTTGTGTAATTTGACAGGGATGAAGCCCGCGTACGGCTACTATTCTTATACAAACCGTTAGCAGCAATACATTTAAGAAAATCATTTAAGTTTATCAAACATAAAATTGGAGGAAACTAATCATGAAAAAGTCTAAAATTCTTCTTTTTATTTTTGCACTGGTTTTCACTGGATTGACATCCGGTAAAGCACAAACCGGTTTTGCTGAGGTAAATGGCACAAAACTTTATTATGAAATTGCCGGTTCTGGAGAACCTATAGTTCTCATTCACGGTTGGAGTTTTGATACCCGTTGTTGGGATGACCAATTTTCTGAATTTTCTCGAAATTATCGAGTCCTAAGATATGATTTACGCGGATTTGGAAAATCTTCCCTGCCTGAAACCGGGAAAAGTTATTCACACACTGACGACCTGGTTGCACTTTTAGATTATCTTGGTATAAAGCAGGCTCACTTTTTAGGTCATTCTTTTGGAGGCA
>JAPLDV010000641.1 GCA_026391235.1 Bacteroidia bacterium
GGAAGATTTTTTCTGTTGGGGATTACAGTTATGATAATTTCATTCTCCTCCTTCAGTCTTGGCGTTCCTCTTCTTTCGTCCATCCAATCATCCCTTTTCGAATGCCCGGTTTTCACTCTTCCTTATCAAATACTGCTTATTACTGGTTCAACTATAAGAAATTCAAGCTTGAATGTCAATGGAATATAGTCTGTAAAAGGTGGCATCAATGTGTGTCGTCGGGCGGGAATGGTGTTTATTCTGGATTGAAAGAAAGCATTTTCGTAGATATTGGCATTTTGTTTGTTTCACAAAGTCACACTTGAATGGATCACTGAGCATTAGCGTTTTCTGTGAATTGAGTTTCGCCGCCGATACGCCGGTAAATGTCTCGTCCGTTATTGTCAACAGACCAAGACCGTATATTTGGTATAACTGCCGTCATTTTTGGTAACAACTGGCCTTTTTTATCGGAAGCCCTGCCCCCATCACACGGGCAGGGCTTTATACTGTCTGGTTCTTCTAATACGTGAATATATCCATTGCAAAGACATTGACATTATTTGTGCGGAATGTCTCCGTGCCCACCATAAACTTTTCATCGTAAGACAACTGTCCATTAAAATCAGAACCGATTATGGTTGCAGTTTTCGACGAAGAAATAGAGATGTTTTTGGTCCCTGGACTAGTTACTGCGGGATTACTCCTCAACCAGATGTCAAATTTCATTACGCCGCCGGTAATGCTGATGGTTTGATCTACCCAGAAAGGAGCGGGATCAACTCCGGTGGCAAGCACATGACCATACGATGTTCCGGCTATGTTGCTGGTATAGCAGTTGCACTCCCCGTTGATAATCTGGATGATCATAATACTAAATTCAGTTCCTCCTTTTGTGAATGTCCCCACGATTGTCCTCTTATTGTCCGAAAGGAATCCATGGTACTGGGCAATGCCTGTTCCAGTCATCGTGACGACCCCATCGTTACTCACAGATATTATCCCGGTATCTCCCGGATTTGAAGTTCCTACCGGGTCATTATTAATGTTTATGTTTACTGTACCGGTACCGTTGATACTTCCCGCCCCATACTGCCACTTGTTACTCGAACCTACATTAAGTTGATGGAAAACGAAATTCTTGCTCCGTATGTCGTCGTTCGAATACACAGTGCCTTCCACCTTTTTCTGGGCAATCAATAATGCAGGGGAAGTGGTGGTACTGGTTCCTATAGGGTAGTATTGCGTTCCAGCGATGAAATTTTTATTTGATGCCATCGAATAATGACCGGGATTACCACCAGTACCACTTTCCGTTATCACACCGGTGAACGGATTAATCGCCCACACTACAGTACCTGCCGGGCATGATCCTCCTCCTGAACTGTCAACACAATTGATTAGCGTTCCCGTAGGATCAATGGTTACGGTGAAACGATACCATCCTCCGCTAGCGGTGCTGGTTTCCAGTGCGTGCACCTCCCATGTTCCCTCAAGATCGGCCTGCGTAAACGCAGACGACTCTGACGCAAAATCATTTCCAATAGAGTTGGCACCGCTTAACGTTATAGGATTGCTTTTAGGAGGCATAAATGCGTACCCTGAATTGTATGGCGTCACTGTATAGGGACCATCGCTGGTAGGAAGAGAAGGGGAAGTGTAAGTTCCGTCTCCGTTGGTTAAGACCTCCGCACGGATACTTGTGCCTCTAATTGTGATTTTTACACCAGATACCGCAACGCCGTTTACCTTACCGGAGATGCTATAGGTAGCATCTGTAAAGGATGTTTCTACAAAGTCGGCTTTCATATTTGATCCGGTGATGATGACTACCTTACTAACCGGATTGAACGTATGACCCGCCGGGGTGGGAGTTACGGTATAGGATCCTTTTGGTAAGCCCGTAAAACTGTATTTTCCGTCCGCGCCTGTTGTGTACGTGCCGGTGCTTCGGCCACTCAATGTTACCGTCACACCTGACAGCGGTAGCCCCGTTAACGTTACCTCACCTGAAATGCCGTAGGTAGTACCGGCGGGCACCAAATCATCGCTTTTGCTGCAACCAACTGTGACTATCAAAAGCATTAGCATGAAAAAATACAACAAAACTTGAGATGAAACTCTTCTTCTGTTCATGCTTATTACCCTCCTGCTAAAATGAATTAAAAAAACGCATGGCTTTAAACGTATATTAAAGAAACTATTAAAATTATCTGTATTTGCTGAATATACACCAATACTTGTCAATATCAACAAATATTTTAACAAGAAAAACTGACCCCCAAAACGTGCAGAGTGATGTAGATATTTATGGGTTGAGAATTGTGTTTATTACTGATTGAAACATACATGAATTAAGAAAACAAGAAAATCAAACTTACGGAAAGAAAGGAATATTTCCTATCAGCCAATTCAAATTGCGAATCAGAGTCATCAGCTTCTGCCGTTACTTTGAGTAAAAATAGCAGGAAGTCTTCAAAACTTGTTCACTTGCTCTTATCTTTATAGAGCATTTTGTCACGTAATAACCTGGCAGCCTGTATGTGACCTTGACTAGAGGCTTTGCGAAGCCATATTATCGCCTCTGCATGGTCTTCTTTCACCCCCAGCCATTATAATACATTTCGCCAATGATGTACTGAGCATTGGGGTTCTCCTCTTCTTTGCAGAAAAGGTATGCATTAGTGAAGTCTTTATCTAAATAAGTTTCCACACACCGCTCATAATTGGTCAATCCCCATGCATTTGTAAATAGTGTGCAAATAAGAAATACTTGGGAAAAAATGGTAAGAATTCTTTTCATGATTACCTCCACTGAGCTTCCCAAAATATTTGTACCACATATTAAGTTAGGATTCAGCCATTATCGGCATCAATTTTAAACACTCCGCCTGTTACAATAAGTGAGATTAGTCTTTATGATATTCAAGGTTTATCTTTAAATTTCCCCGAACAAACTATGTAAGTTTTGCCATCGCTCCCCTTAACCAGCTTAAAATAGGTGGTTTTATAGTACAGGCCACTTTCGCCGGGATTGGTGTAGACATAATCTTCCCAACCGCTGCCGTTTTGTTGCGCTTTCGCGACTATTTCATCCCGGAAGGCTTTTCCATTTACATCCGTCTTGCCCTTAAAGTTCCTGCCTACAAGTTTTATATTATCGCCATGAGCAGTCATCGTCACCTCGGTATCGTATACCAGAGCATAAAACGAATGATTATCCTTGTCCCGATAAGGATGTTCTTCGGCATTGATCTTTTGGATCGTTCCTGGAGCGTCAAACGTAAAATCCGCTGCAGTGCGATCAACCATTTGAATAACTTGTTCATTTGTGATCAGGTCTTTGACATAGCGTGGCTTCAGGTAGTGATTAAATATTTTTTCGTAAACACTGTAACCATCTATTGCTTTTTCATTTTTTAAATCGTTCAAAGCCCGTTGAAAAGATTGAACCACCATCTTCGGTGTTTTTAGGTTAAACGCGAAGTATAGTTCCCCTTCATGGAGTCCGTAAATACTCTGATAATTGCCCGGATCGGCCGCCGTATGCTTGATAAGCCAAAGTCCCGCTGTTTCCTCGTAGGCCCAGGCGTCGACGGTTCCCGCTTCCATCATGCGAATGATATCTTCAGCGTTTTCCCTGATGGTGATCGCCTCGCGTTTGATCCCACCCCGGACCAGTAACTGCTCTCCAATGTCATCCCGAACTGCGGCAACTTTGCAGCCCGTCAGATCCTTCAATGAATTTATTTTTAACGGACGATCTTTCCGGGTAATAATAACGATTTTAGTCGGGGCGATGGGACCTGCCCACTGGAAAAGATTTTCCCTCTCGGGTGTTTTGGTCATAGAAAAAAGAACCGTATTTTTTTCTTTCAGGGCAGCCTGGTAACCGACCGTCCATTTCACAAGTCGAATGTGATCGCGATTGCTTCCAGCATTTGTCCTTTTCCAGACCTCCTCCAGCAGATCAACGGTTATGCCTTGCAGTTGTCCCTTTTCTTCATAATTAAAAGGAGGATACTGCTCGGTCATATAACTCAGATCATCAGCTGTGATCATTTTTGCCATGATATCTTCGGTATGAAGAAAAAAAGATGTCACAA
>JAPLDV010000103.1 GCA_026391235.1 Bacteroidia bacterium
ATTGTATTTTTCATGTCGATCCCATTCCGAATTGCTATGAAAAAATTTCGCTTTACTCGCATACTTCTGATCATCGTCGCCGTTATCGCTGTGGCATATGCCGTTTGCCCCCAATACCTTCGAAAAGCCTTGATTTATCAACAAGCTGGTATTGATGATTATACCATCTTTGATAACCGGGTTGTACCTGCAGGAAATTATGAACCCTGGCGCGAATCACCGGGTTTCAACAAAAAAGAGATTCCCGATACCTATAAAAAGGAATTCAAGAAGTTCAAAACAGTGGCCTTCCTGGTTTTAAAGGATCAGACGATCCGGTTTGAGAAATATTGGGATGGCTATTCTCCGGATTCGAAATCGAACTCTTTCTCTATTGCAAAATCTATCATTTCCCTTTTGGTAGGAGTTGCTCTGGATGAAGGATATATTAAAAGCGTTGATCAGCCAATCGGGGATTTTCTTCCTGAATTCAGGGGTGGTGAAAAGGCAAAAGTCTCCATCCGCCACCTGCTGGAAATGAGTTCCGGCCTGAGCTGGGATGAGGCCAATTCGAGTGCGTTTTCCATGACAACAAAAGGTTACTACGGCAAGGACCTGCCCGGACTGGTACTGAACCAAACGGTACTGCGCGAACCCGGCAAGTTCTACGATTATAAAAGTGGTAATTCCCAACTCCTGGCCTTGATCCTGGAAAGGGCTACTCACCAAAAGGTTAGCTCGTATGCGTCTGAAAAATTATGGAAACCGATGGGCGCCCAACATGATGCCCTCTGGTCAATGGACCAACCGAATGGCATCGAAAAGGCATACTGTTGCTTCAATACGGATGCAAGGGATTTTGCCAGGTTCGGTCAACTCATTCTTAATCATGGCAAATGGAACGATAAGCAATTGGTTCCGGAATCCTATCTGAATCAGGCACTGACTCCGTCGAGTCATCTGATCGATGTCAATGGCAAAAATGTTGATTATTATGGATGGCAATGGTGGCTAAGCGATTGGGGCATAAAAGTTCAACCGAAAGGATAAACGGTACTCCGGCTGATTTCTTCACGTGGATCGATGCCGGGCTCGAACTGGCAGGATCATAATAAGGGGCTGGGTCATAATTGGGCACACTGGTTAGGGAAGCGGTGGTAGCACTTTGCCCCCGATCCCTTTGTGCCCTGCCACCCGTCCTCCCTTATGATATTCCTCAATCAATTTTGTTGCTCCCTGGAAAGAAGTCATCCGGCCTTCCATAACCTTCTTTTCAATATCTTTTATTCGTCTGGCAATCAATGGATCATGATAGAAACCATCCAGGAGCTGTTCATGAATGGTTGTATACATCCAATGCCTCGATTGTTCCATCCGCCGTTTTTGAAGAAATCCATTGGCATTTACCTGCCCGAAGTAGTCGGAAAATATTCCTAATAGGATCTCCAGTCCCTGGTTTTCGCGGGCTGAAACGGCTATTACCCTTGGTATCCATCCACTTTCAGTAGGAGGAAACAAGTGAAGGGCATTCCGGTATTCCATGCAAGCAAGATCAGAGGCTCTTGCATTATCACCATCAGCCTTAGTAATCGCAATAGTATCAGCCATTTCCATAATACCTCGCTTGATGCCCTGTAATTCGTCGCCGGCCCCGGCCAGCATCAGCAGAAGAAAAAAATCGACCATGGAATGAACGGCAGTTTCGGACTGGCCAACGCCAACAGTTTCAATAAATATCACATCAAACCCGGCTGCCTCACAGAGAATCATCGTTTCCCTGGTTTTACGGGCTACACCTCCCAGTGAACCGGCCGCCGGAGATGGCCTGATAAAAGCCGCCGGATCATTGCTCAACTGTTCCATCCGGGTTTTATCCCCCAGGATGCTTCCTTTCGATCTTTCACTGCTGGGGTCAATTGCCAGTACGGCAAGTTTTTTCCCTTGTTTGGTAAAACAGCTTCCAAGCACTTCGATAAAAGAACTTTTACCGACTCCGGGAACGCCGGTAATACCAATCCGGATAGACCTTCCGGAATAGGGCAGGCAACCGGTTACTATCTCTTGCGCAATATTTGCATGGTCGGGTCGACGGCTTTCAATCAGGGTAATGGCGCGGCTCAGAACGGTACGGTTACCGGCAACAATCCCGTCAATATATTCTTTAACTGTTAGTATCGATCTTCTTTTCCTGATGAAACGTTGTGCTGCTTTCGGATCAACCGATGGTGGCTGATCAATGCCTGAATGAACACTCAGAGCAGAATCCACCGGATGATGATGATCTTTCATGTCATTTGTTGCTCGATTCAACATCCCCGATAAACCGCAATACCAGGGTTGATTGTAAAGGATCGTTAACGATGATGGTCACAGTCTGGAATTGCTTACCGGTTTTTCCGCGGCTGTCAAAAGTGCATTTCAGTGTGGTGGATTCTCCGCCAATAATTTCGTATTTATCAGGTTTTGAAGCGGTACACCCGCAAGTGGTGGTTATTTTCCTAATGACCAGCGGATCCTTTCCTTCATTTTTCAGTATGAAGTCATGAGCCACCGGTTGCCCGGGAGTTATGGTTCCGAAATTGAAAGATTCCTCAGCCAGCTTTGCCTTTGGTGCCCGTAGTTTTTCCTCTGGTGTCAACTTGCTGAAATCCTCTTCAATCGTTGCGCTGATCGCCAGCGGACTGTCAGGTACGGGAACTCCGTTAAATTTAAAAATGACCCGGCTCACAACAAATCCCCAGTCATTAACCTTCTTTCCGTCAAACGCAATATATATCAGCCCGCCCTTCTTAGGCTCCAGTGAAGGCGGCGACACGGTAAATAAGAGATGTGCAGGAGCATCGGCAAAGGAAACATTCAAAACAGAATCGCTGTCGTTAAAAATCTGAACCGTATCAACCTTGATCTGGGAATTGAAAACCGTTTGCATCGAAACATGATTGGTCGCCAACCGCAGGTTCCCTATCTTAATCGGAAAATCATCGGCTACTGTTTTGGGTTTCGGACTAACCAATCCAACAATGTACAGAACAACAGTTGATTCCCTGGCGTTCGATTTCACTGTGATACTTTTACGAAAAGCCCCGGGCCGGCCAAGCGATTAGCGGCTGACTGCCGTTGTTGGTGAAGCTGAAAACATGCGTTTTCGTACCGCCAAGTTCGGTGATATTGCCGAAATTGAAACTTGTTTTATCAAAAGTTATCGAAGGCTCAGTAAACTGGGCATAATTATTGTAAAATTGACCTCCCGTAATAACCAAACAAAGAGCTGTTATCAATCGTTTCATAATATCAGGATGAGTAAGTGTAAAACAAAGCAAAAATAGTAATTTCAGGTGTCAATTCATGATGGGTAGAAATGCACGGATATTGTTGGGATTACTCATTCTAATCCTTGGCCTGACCAGTCATCCGGTTAGTGCACAGTTCTATAATGGCCTAAATATGACCTTCGGAAAGAATCGCATTCAGTACCCGCAGCCGGACGTTCTCGAAAGTGAGTTCTTCGCATCCTTCTACCGGTATGA
>JAPLDV010000876.1 GCA_026391235.1 Bacteroidia bacterium
GGGGTTCGAATCCCCTCTTCCACCCAGGACCAATCCCTGCCCTTAACCTTAAGGCGGGGATTTTTTTTGACATTATGAAGAGAATCCGGGTATACGCTGGAATTACACTGGCGATGTTGTTCTGGTCGCTGTCATTCGTTGGTTACAAGGTTGCATATAAGTACTTTGAGCCGATGGCCCTTATCTTTTTCCGGATGGTGATTTCAGCTATATTCCTCACCCTGATAATTAAATTAACCGGTGCTGCGCAAAAAATTAACCGCAAGGATTACGGGCAATTCCTGCTGATGGCCCTTTTTGAACCCCTCCTCTATTTTTTGGGCGAAAGTTACGGCATGAAACTGGTGACCCCTACCACCGGTGCAGTGATTGTTTCTACCATACCCCTGCTCACCCCCATTGCAGCCTGGCTGATTTTCCGCGAAAAAGTCAGTTGGAGCAAGGTTGCCGGAATCGTAGTCAGCTTTACCGGAGTTTTGCTCGTGCTGCTGGGCAAAGACTTATCACTGATTGCCTCACCCACCGGTGTAGCTCTCATGATGGTAGCCGTATTATCGGCAGTCAGTTACAGCCTCATTATCGCTAAACTCGCAGTGAAATACAAACCTCTGACCATCGTGCAGATTCAGAGCGTTCTCGGAGCAATACTTTTTCTTCCGATTTTCCTGTTAACTGATTTAAAAGTAACACTGCAGATACACCTTTCCTGGGAAGCCATCCTTCCACTGTTATTCCTGGCCCTCTTTCCTTCTTCACTCTCTTTTATTTTCTTTACCGGTGCAGTGCGGGAAATAGGGATCACCCGGTCGAATGTCTTTACTTACTTTATCCCGGTTTTTACGGCTATCTTTTCCTTCTTCATCTGGGGTGAAACCTTTACCGGAACCAAGCTGCTGGGTATTCCGGTTGTGCTGACCGGACTCATACTGGCCCAGCTGAACCTGAAAAAAAAGAGGCTGCCCGAAGTGTAAAAGATACCAAGCACGTCTAATTTTCCGTTAGCCATTTAATTTTGTTATTTTTCCGATCCATGAAAAGGTTAATCCTGATATTCACTTTGGCAGTTTCGCTGGCTTCTCCATCGCTGGTACACGCGCAAATCGGAGGAACCACGATTTACCAGCTGCTGAACCTACCTCCATCGGCCCGTTCAGCGGCACTGGGAGGATTGGTTCCGGGTGCCTGGGATGACGATCCTGCCCTGGTGTATCACAACCCGGCACTGGCCAACCCCGGTATGAATAATCAATTAAGCCTCAACTACTCAAAATATCTTGCAGATATCCGATACGGTTATCTGGCCTATTCTCACGATCTGGGCAAATGGGGAACCCCGGTTATCGGTATCCAATATATAAACTACGGAACATTCATCGAAGCCAATGAATTTGGCGATATCCTGGGGAATTTCTCTGCAGCTGAATATTCACTCAACCTGACCCATTCGTATGCCCTCGACAGCCTGCTTTCAGTGGGAATAACAATCAGGCCAATATACTCAGTATTAGAAAGATATACCTCGTGGGGCCTCGGTTCAGATTTTGGCATCCATTATCATTCGGCCAACAATCGGTTTGCCTTTACCCTGGTAGCGAGAAATTTCGGATCCCAGCTAACCACTTATGCAACACCTGAACGCGAGAAGCTTCCTTTTGAGGTGCTTTCCGGGATCAATTTCAAGCTGAAACATGCACCGTTCCGGCTGCATCTCACCGCCCGGAATCTTCAGCGATACAATCTCCGTCCAGCTTCCGAGATTCTTCCCGATTCTGCCAGCTTTATAAAAAAATCCGGGCGCAATATCATTTTGGCATTAGATCATATTG
>JAPLDV010000173.1 GCA_026391235.1 Bacteroidia bacterium
TTCAAGTGATCCGCCTGACTTAATAATGAAAGATTTCATGGCATCAAAACTTTAATAAAACCTATTGTCCAGACCATTAACAAATCACGAAATAACAATTTAAGTCAATTGAATTTCCGGTCTGGCGTTTTTTCCCGAATTTCAGAATTCTTCGCCACTTAAAATATCCGGAAAAGGGAGGGGCGAGGTTTGGTGATAAGTAAAACTCATGTTAAATTTGATTGCCAAACTTGTAAACCGCTTTAAACTCCACATCTGCATCTTTCCACAACAGCTCCAGTTTCTGCCGGATTTCAGCTGCTTTAGCGCTGTTGCCGGCCTTCAAATGACGCTGGTACATCATGTAATTGGCAAAGGGGTAGTTCCCATTGTAAACGAGTGCTGTATCCAGCCGGGCAACCACCAGATCATTGTTTCCCGACTTCTCCAGGATTTTGGCGGCCTCGGTATTGATAAACGCCTTATCATAAGGCGAATACCAGTCTTTGAGTTTATTGCCAATTTTATCCAGTTTAACAAGGATCTCATCAACGGCTTTTTGATCTTTCTTGCCAACAGCCTGTGCAAGTTGTAGTAAGTAATTGAATTTCAGTATCTCATTATAATAGTAAGGAGTGATCTTGTATTCTGCTATTAAGGCATTATTGTGCCGGACCTCTTCATCGATATAACGTGTGTCCCCATTCTTCGCCATCAGGGACTCGTAAAGCCAATGCAACTTGTAATTACTTGATTTTAATAGCAAAGAATCATCAAATTCAAGTCCGGACCTGCATTCGAGAATAGCTGCCGGGTCATTCTTCAACAAATACTGTCCAAATCCAAGTGTGAACAGGCCCTCGGCGATATTTGCCTTCTGACCATCCTCTTTTGACTTATCGATATAAAAGTTAGTTTGTTTAGCCGCCTCTTTGATTTTTCCAAGATTCAGCAGAATAAACGCCATGCTGTTATGATAATATGGATCATCCCCGAGATCGACTGCCTTCTGTTTTGATTCAAGAGCCTCAGGGTATTTTCCAGCAGCAATATATCCATCTCCCTGACTGTCATAGGAGTTAGCCGTATGATCAATTGTAACATATTCATTGAAGAGTTTTATGGCATCCTCATGCTTCCCGAGATGCGAATAACAGTAAGCCAGGCGATTAATGGCCAGGTTATATTTTGGATTTATTTCCAGGCAGGAACTAAATATGCTGATCGATTTCCCGATATCCCTTATTTCAAAATAGAATTGTCCGATTAAAAACTGCATGGATATATCTTCTTTTGAATTGATTTTGCTGAAAAATTTGTTGGCGGTCTGATAATCTGAATGGATACTTGCGTCCAAAGCGAAACATCTGATTGAGTCGAGGTAAGATAAACTGGAAAAATCGGATTTAACGTCCTCGATAAGCGTTGTCGCATTATCGAAATCCAGGTTAAATTGATAAACTTCAATGAGACCAAGTTTTGCTGCGGTAAATTTGCTGTCTATGTCCTTGGCGTCATCGAACGACGATTTGGCTTGTTTTGCTTCCAGTCGCGACCAGTAATCTTTACCTTTCAGATATTCTTTGTAAGCATCATAATATAAAGTACCGCTATACGGTTTCCAGGTTGTTTTACTGGTGTTGTCCTGTTCGATTGATTTTCTGATAAGGTCGGTAAAGTTTGTAATATCATTGCTCAGAAAAGCATTTGGATCCTGGAAGGTGTAAGTTTCCGACAATCTTTTCCGGGATCCGTGCGAAGTTTTAACGGTCAGGTTTTGTCTGTTCTGTTTATTATCCAGATTTAATTGAATCAATAAATCCGGAGCATCGCGTTTCTTTGGGTTTTGTTTTTTGAAATTGGCCAATGTATTTACATCCAGTAATCCGGCTCTTTGCTGAATGGCATAGGTTACCAATTCGGTAAGGGTGCCACCTGAAATCTGATCTTTTGAGGCACTGCCGTTTTCAATCATTTCGATGGCAATGGTATTGTTTATATAATCATACTTTTTAGGTCTTCTGATAAAGAATACGGTTGCTAACAAAACGAAGGAAAGAATAATGGCAAACCATCTTACCGTATTAATCCTGTTTTGGATAAACGATTCGATATTGAAGATCTCACTAAAGAGCTTTTGGTCCTTCCGGTTAAATGTCTTTTTTATCAGTTTAAAATTATTGTTTGCCAGCTTGATAAAATGAGTAAGTACATCTTCTCTTGCAATTTGGTTAGATGCACGGATCAGGCTGATCATCTGAGCGGTTTTTTCATTGCCTACCCGCTGGGAAAGTTTAAGGAGATTTTCTTCTTCCAATACCATGCCTAGTGATGGGCCCGACAGGATATCCGTAAGAGCACCTATCATTTCATCAATCGACAGGTATCTTGATTCCGGATTAAAAGATAAACTTTTGGAAATCACCCGCTTAACTTCATCTGTTGGTGTTTTTTGAAGGAAGTCGCCGGTAAAACGAATTTCTTTTCTTCGGATTCTGTCCATCAGTTCAGCCTGCGTTCTGGCCGTGAAGGGCAGCCGGTTGGTCATCGATAGAAAATAGAGTACCCCGAGGGAATAGATGTCGGCAGACAGGGATATGGCTTCAGGGTTTTCAAGGCACTCAGGAGCAACAAATTGCAGCTGATCCATCTGGCTTTGGCTGATCATGGTCTGATACAGGTGAACAACAGTCTGTTTTTGAAAATGAAATAGCCTGATACCTGATTCGCTGGTATCGATAATGGTTTGCGGCTTAATCATTCCATGAACGATTCCCCTGTCGTGCAGTGATTTAACGGCCTTGCAAATATTTATGAACCGGTTAGTGATCCGATCAGTCATATCTTCATACTCAACTTCCCCGTCATAGAATTTCCTTAGAAGGATTTGACCTTTTTCTCCTTTAATGATCATTTCCTGTTCAATAGGAAGATCTGCCAGGGCTGATCGGGATTCCATTCCCGGAACCGCAGAACCCATGTTTGACGAATCCGGAGCGAAATCATTGAGAATCAAACGTTCTGCTACATATCTTTCTCCACTTTGGTCATAAACAATGTAGCATTTTCCAAGAAAAACACCCTGTCCGAGTTCCCTGGAAATCCGCATGCCCGAGCAGATCAGATCATAGGTTAAGGAGGCTATGGAATCCACATCTGAAAGGTCCATTTTATACTTTCTGCTTAACCTTATCAATCCCGCCTGGTCGGGAAAGCATGGTGCTCCGGGATTACATAAGGCCAGAATATCGTCGAAGAACCGGTCGGTATGGGTCTTTATGTTATCAAGAAAGTCGCTGCTTTTGATCCAATAATCGTTTTCTTTGTAAATAAGATGATTATCAATACAATAAGTTATAAATTCGATCAGTTTGCCCGGTAATCCCTCACACCGGTGATACAGCAGATCGCTTTCTTCTTTGCTGAAGGCCAGGTTCCGAAGATTAATCCGCAGGAACTCGAGTGGAAACGAAATAGGGAAGGGGCCGGCATAAATTTTTTCAGCCAAACCCTCGCGGATCAGGTGCTGAACCGAAAACCGGTTTGAGTCCACCAGGCCGTCACCCACATTTGAATCTCTTTCGAGGATGATCAGGCCCCAGAACGTGGAGGAATCCAGGAGAAGTTTTCGGATCATGATCAGGGAAGGTTCATCTATCCATTGTGCATTTTGGATAAAGATGATCAGTGGAGCCTTTTTGCAGCTCTTTCTCAGGAATTTGCGGTAGGTGAGATATTCCTTGTAGGTTTTATCGTCGGCTGTGTTACGCTTGGCTCCAAAGATCCGGCTGAAAAGTTTATTTACCTGGTTGATTATCTCGCTAACCTGCAATACGGCAAGAATAACTGACCCAACGTCATAGACGATTTCGTAAATGTTTTTCTCCTCGCTTATCTTTTCCCTGATCGAAGAGAAAACCGTGTACGGCTGCTGTTCCTCTTCCTTGCAGGTATGCTGGATAATATACTGGTCGGGCTTTTGAACGAAGTCGGGCAGATCAATTTTTATGGAAGGATCGGCGAGAACGTTTTTCAGGAACTCTTGCACCAGTCTTGTTTTGCCCGCATGTTTTTTTCCGGTAAGGTAAAAACCCGAGCCCTTCCTTATTTTAGCAATCGACTCAAACCCCTCCCGCAGCTGCCGGGACTCCTTTTCGCGATTGTAGAAATCGTACATAATCTGTTTGTTTATCCTGAAGATGAATATTTTAATATAATTGAAAGGCTAAGAGGTGAGTCTTAGCCTTTTTTTACTTGTTACTTTTCCTATCTCAGACAGTGAACAAGAATCTGAAATCCTTTCATCTTAGCTGTTTGATATTCCATCCTCTTTCAATTATCCCAATTTGCCCTTGCAATTCCTTCAGGTTGAAACCAGTAAAGACTTGAATTCTAACATTCTTCCAGTTTTCATAAACATCGCTCATTTCCTGGAAATCTCTTACAGCAGGAACAATGTATTGAATAAAAGCATCCTTGGTATTGACAAGAACTATTAGTTCCACCTTACGGTTGAAAAGCTCGATGGAATGCAATGCTTTGTAAAGCTTTTCAACAAACGACCCGGATTCTTCAGGATCGCTTCTGATGATATATTCCAATGAACTACAAGCGCCTGCAGAGTCGATGGGAACAAAAACATTCTTGTATCTTTCAATTAGAGCCCATTTTGATCCCGCAGTTGAACCAGACTGGCAAATTTTCCTGAACGATCTATCCTGGAATAATTTAATTGAATCACCATCGCCAATATAAAGAGCATAAAAGGTTAAAGGTTTAAGTGCCCGTGCTATAACCGTTAAAGAATCATGTTCCATCAGATTGGGAATCTTTATCAGCAACATATTTCTTAATGATTCAGCTGGAAGGGTTGTAACTAAATCAAATCCGGGAGGTTTGACAATAATTAAACTTGCACCTTCCGGAGTTCCAATCCTAAGTTTCCCAGCTTTTCTTGTTTTGATAAATCCTTTTTGATAAATGGTTTTGCTGGCGGTATCCTGGACCAAATATTGAATCCTTTTAATATTCAGACTATCCGAAGCCAAAGCTGTCAGATCATATTGAAGCTCCAATAGGCGATCCTTCTGTTTGTTCTCCGGTGGGGTAATTATATGATCTCTCACACTGTAAAAAGGCCTGGCAGCATCCTGGAGTGTATAAAACAATCCAATCTTACCGTGTACTGACGCCATAGAGAATGCTGAGGTACTGTAGTTTAATGGTTTAAGATAGCCCGCATCAACTGAAATGGCTTTTGGTGAGAAAAAGCATTGATTGTATTCAATATTTGCACCTACCCTTAACTGGCGGGTCACCTTGATTCCACCGCCAGCACCGAGCTGGTAACCAAAAGAAAGGGTTTTAAAAAAGGATTCTTTTTGAATTTGAGGAGCAGTGTATTCT
>JAPLDV010000184.1 GCA_026391235.1 Bacteroidia bacterium
ATGATTTCCATTTCAGGCTGATCGATAGCCCGCATCATTCTGATTACATGGTTCTTTATGAGGACGCTATTATCAATATCGGCGATTTCAGGAAAAAGATGGCCAACAAGGATAAGATCAGTGACATGGAGGTCTGCCTCACTGTCCTTTATGGATTTATGCTGATGAAAATGAAGAAAAGGACCATTTCCGAAGATACCTCTGAAGCAATCGGAACCATCCGGAATCTGGTTGCTTTGCTTTCTCAGAAATACAGGGAGTTTGAAGAAGGGAAGATCGAGGTCTGAATGCCATTCCTCAAAATATTTCAGTAAATTTGGACTTTCAAAACTCTCAGGTCTTTTTCAGTGACAAAGGAAGAACATATCAGGTATTGGATTGATTCTGCAGCATATGACTGGAAATCAACAGATGTGCTAATAAAAGGAAAACAATATATGTTTGCCCTATTTGCCTGTCATCTGGTGCTTGAAAAGTTATTAAAAGCTCACTGGGTAAAGGATAATGAACAAAATTCCCCTCCAAGGGTTCACAATCTTGTAAATCTTCATAATCAAACCAGGCTTAGCATGCCCGAAGAATATCTTGAAAATATGGCGATAATGAATGCCTGGAATATTGAAGGCCGATATGCAGACTATAAAAGCAATTTTTTTAAGCAATGTACAAAGATGTACACTCAAAACGGTATCAAAAAAGCAAGCGAAATACGATTATGGTTACTAGACAGATTGCAATAAGTACATCAGGGCAATTTATTAAGGAACTGCGCCACTTGGGGTATAATCCTCATAAAGCTTATCTTTTTGGTTCGGTAGCAAGTGGTATGATTCATGAAGATTCGGATATTGATTTGGCCATATGGGACGATAAATTCAGTGGTTGCCTGGCGATGGATTATGAACCAATAAGAAAAATTCTCGTCAAATATTCATTGCTCGAAGTGCACACTTTTAATACACTTGATGACGAGGCATCCAATCCCTTAATTGCCGAAATTTTAAGTCGTGGATTTCCAATAGACAACATTTCCTAAGTATTCAGTTACCCTTACCGAATAAGTTTTTGGAGCTTCTGCTTTTGAGCTGTCCATCGCTGCTTTGATTCAGTTAAGCTTATGGTCGGAGATTCCCCTGCATAATCAATCCATTTTCTAAAATCTTGATCACTAATGGAGTCTCCCGGCAGGGAATACGAATTTAAATTCGGTTCCTTCACAATCCGGATCAAGTGCTTTTGTTCCAAATCCTGCAAGGCTTTTAAGGAGTTATTCCCGGTAAGTTCAATTGTTATGATTTGCATCGTAGCATCGTTTTAAGTTCGCCACCCATTCTCTTGATTAAAAATTCAATCCCCCTTCTATTTTTTGTAAAGATAATTCAAATTTCCGAAGAGCGGTTTTGTCAGAACAGCAATCCCTGTGAGGGTTTCCGGTTTGTAATCTCCGGATAGTCAACCGGATCCAGCAATTCCGGAAAGTTCTTCCCTGTACCCCGTTCTGCAATCCTCCTCGAAACCGGCCAGGCTTCCATATCTTCCTCAGGATAAGGTTTCAACAAGCCGGAAAACTCACTTCCCGGTTTCAGCCAGTCGCGCTCCTGGCATTCGGATAAAATAACCGGCATCCTTTTTTTCCGGTTGTGGATCATCTCCATCAAGGGGTTTGCCACGGTTGTAATGATGGAAAACCCGGGAATCATTTCCCCGGTTCCCGGATGGGTCCAATACTCATACAAGCCCGCCAATGAGAAAGGCTGTCCGCCCTGTATGCGGATATAATACGGATACTTTTTGCCATCAAGCTCCCTGAACTCGAAGAAACCATCGGCCAGAATCAAACAGTGCTTATTGGCTGCGGCCCGGCGAAAAGCTGGCTTTTCAAAAATCGTTTCGGCACGGGCATTAACGGTATTTACCCTGAATTTCAAAGCTGATTCCTGATCCTTGATCCAGGATGGGATCAGCCCCCAGTTCATCATCCGGATCTCCTGCGGTTTATCGGTACTGATCACAGGCCATTTAGGAAACTCAAAAGCATTCTGCACATACTTTGGCCCGAAATACTCCTCCTCCACAAAAGTGGAATCGAACCGCTTGACGAGATTGGCTTTGTCGGCACGGAGAGAGAGAAAGACGCACATATGGGGCAAATAACAAATAACAAAATACAAAAAACAAAAAAGATTAGTCTCAGACTCAGAACAAATCAGTTGGGTTGATCTGCAGAAACTCTTGCAAAGGGATACCGGTTTTACCAATCATTAAGATCCGGTGCGGTTGAAAGCGCTTCTGGAAAGCATCCATCCCTTTTCGTTTGTGGCTTTCTCCCGATGAAACTTCCAGTCCGATAACTTTTCCGTTTTTTTGAATGACAAAATCTACTTCATCGTTCCTGTCGCGCCAGTAATTCACGGTTAACCTTTCGGTCAGAGTATGGTTTACCAGATGAGCACCAACTGCAGATTCAACCAACCTCCCCCATTGAGCAGGCTGTTGGATAAGGTCGGTAAAGGATTCATGGCGCTGTGCAGTTATCAAAGCCATGTTAAAAATCTGAAATTTAGGACTTGATGAACGTTGTCTCGTTTGGTTGGAAGTATACTTTATGCCGAATGCATTTCATTGAATGACCAGTGACAAGCATAGATCATTTCAAAACGACCGGTCAATGACTCCGTCAAACCCTGTTGCAACAATAATCGCGATGAGCCGGACAATAGAACCTTAATCGGAATTCCGTCCAAAGAATCTGCATCCCATTCGCGTTTAACGGTCTCGCTCCAGTTTCCAACCTTTTGGATTTCATCAAGGGTCAATAAAAAATCGATCGATGGGTTTTGCTGTTGTTTGATCCTCGCGATGTCCCATTGTTCTTTGATCCATGCCTGTCCGGTGGCAGCCAAGCCATCAGCCGTGGCATAATGCGCCGGTAAGGGAAGATTTTGCATTACCTGTGTGATGAGGGTGGTTTTTCCAACCTGGCGAGGGCCTGCCAGCACCTGGATAAACCTTCTTGGCTCGATCATCCTCTCTCTAACAATCTGGAATAAAGGTCTTTGATACATACATTACATTTTACTCAATCGAATGAGTAAAATTACTAAGTATTCTTGAGAAAGCAAAATGGATGCGATTGGGCATTCCGGCGGAGGTTTTGTTGGCGTAGCTATCGGTTCCTTTCGACCAAACAATTTCTAAAGTCATTTCTTCTGTTTATTCTGCATATCCTCCTGGCCGATAAGGTTGTTCCTTTTCCTGGACAGAATCAGTCCCTTCTCCTTGAAGAAACCTCAAAAGCAATGGAAGACGTGAAACAGGGCAAGGGGAAAAAGGCAAATGACTCCGAGGAGCTTTTTACTCAACTGGGCATGTAATGTTTACCCTTGTTTACACCAGCAGGTTCAAGAAAGATGTCAAGCTTCTGCAAAAGAGAGGTTTGGATATGAATCTGATTAAAAAGGCCATCAAAATACTTGAAGAAACGGGTGCACGGGAGCTTCCTCTGACTTATTCTGACCGGTTAAATCATGAAGAAAAACACTGTCCAATTCCAAAACCAGATCCCATTGATGCCAGAAAAAGTAAAATGCTGGATTTAGGGCAAAAGACCAAATTCAACTCCTCAAGAATCAAACTCCAAAACTCAAGGTAGATGGAATTTCAAGGTTCGAATGCAGAATTCCGAATTCCGAGGTTCGAGATTCAACTAACTCATTATCTGGCTCTTCATTAACCACCGACTAAATCTGTGGCCTCGAGTCTGGCGAGTTCAGTCTTGATATGTTCGACCGGAGTCTCTAATCGGTGATTTGAGGTAATCATAACAATCATAACAATCACAACCACCAAAACAATATAGACATGTGCTAAATGATTCGTTTTACCTCTCCGTATACTTCCAGTAGTACGTCTCGCTCCCCTTCTTATCCAACGCAGTCACCCCCTTCGTCATCCAATCCGGCGCCGGCGCATCTTTCAGGTAATGATCAAAAAACTGCATCATCCGCACCGACCAGTCTTTCTTATCAGCCAGCCGCGACAGGTTATGCGGCTGACCGTTGTAATTCACCAGCCAGGCGGGCTTGTTCAAACGGCGCAGGGCGACAAAAAGCTGAACTCCTTCGGAAAAAGGTACCGCCCCATCGGCATCGTCATGACGGATCAAACACGGCGTTGTAATACGATCAGCAAAAAACAGCGGACTGTTCTCAATAAAATATTCGGGCTTGTCCCATAATGTGCCTCCTATCCTGCTCTGCGTTTTCTCATACTGGAACTGGCGCACCATGCCGCTTTCATTGCGGATTCCGCCATAAGCCGATGTCATATTGCTGACCGGTGCTCCCGGCGAGGCCGCAGCAAAGATCCCCGTTTGGGTGATCATGTAGGCCGTTCCATATCCGCCCCAGCTTTGTCCCTGTATACCAAGATGTTTCATATCGACATAATCCCGCTTGCCCAATTCCATTATTCCGCTCATGATGGCATTGTAAAAAGATTTACCCGGGAATCCGATCTTGAAATGAATGTCCGGCATAAATACCAGGTACCCGTTGGATGCATATTCCAGCGGATTCACCGTACTGGCACTCGCTCTGGGCACATAATGCGTGTGCAACCCGTCGGAATGGCGCTCATAGAAATATGCAATCATCGGGTATTTTTTAGCAGGATCCAGATTCTCAGGCTTATACAACAACCCCTGGTGCTTTTCCCCGTTCAGATCGTTCCATTCCACAAGTTCCACGGCGGCCCATACATATTGCGCTTGCTGCGGATTGGCATTGCTGATCTTCCGGCCACCCCGGAAATTGATGTCCCCAACCCAAAAGTCCCCAAACTCACTCACCGTGCT
>JAPLDV010000755.1 GCA_026391235.1 Bacteroidia bacterium
GACATTTCCTCTTTTAAAGCTGATGGTGGTGCAATGTTTGGCGTTGTCCCCAAGAGTATCTGGTCCAAATTTTTTAAAGCAGATGAAAAAAACCTGATTCCTTTAATGTTGCGATCCCTGGTGATAAAAACCGAAGATCGCGTCATTCTGATCGATGTGGGCATAGGCGACAAACAGCATGAAGATTATCTGTTGTTCCTGCATATTGAGGAGCGTGATGGATTGGTTTCAGGACTCGCGAAGCACGGTATCAGACCCGAGGAAGTTACGGATGTGATATTGACTCACCTCCACTTCGATCACTGCGGTGGCGGAATTACCTATAATTGGAATCGCGAACCCGTTGCGGTTTTTCCTGAAGCCACTTACTGGACCACCGAGAGGCAGTGGGACAATGCCGTGAATCCAAATCCCCGTGAGGCCGACTCCTACCTGGTTGAAAACCTGCTGCCGATGCAGGATCTTGGTTTGCTCGATTTTATTGAACGACCGGGTCCCTTTTGTGAGGGTATCGATCTACGGTTTGTCAATGGCCACACCCCCGGTCAGATCATACCCATTATCCGGTATGGATCAAAGACCCTGGTTTTCGGCGCAGATCTCATTCCTACGCATTCTTCCAGCACGATATACTCTTTGAATGTGCCACGATCATCAAAACGGAAAAAGGTTTTCGGATGGGTACGCCGCTGACCTTAAAAGAGTTCATTGCACAGTAATTATGTCCTTCGCACCAAAAAGCAAGGTTCCATCTCTTTCAGATCGGTTATGGCTGTCAGCAGGTTTGCATTTCTGATTTCTTCGGAAATGCAAATAGGCTTTACAACAAAAATACAGACCATCAAATCAAGTAAAAAGAAGTTTCCGGTTAAAAGCAGCTGTTGCTGCTTCTGCTTTCCTGTTATTCATTTCCTGTGGTAAAGATGTGCCCTCAAAAAATGAAACGGCTATGGACTATTCCCAATCTGCTCATTGGTTGTCTATCCCTGCCACAGTTTTCCAAGCTGATGTCTTTTACCTGTACCCGACGACGGCCTGGACCAACAATAATTCCAGGTCACTGATTTGTACGATCGACGATTCTCTAATGATGACGGGTGCCGCCTCTGCCTATTCCCGGCAGGCCACTGCTTTTGAAACTGTTGCTAATGTTTACCCCCCTTCTACCGGCAAGATAACTCTTCGCCGGACAGCCGGTTACAAGTTATCGCAGACATACCCACCATGTATAAAGATGTTCTAACGAAAATTGACTCAGTAGAGAGATTCCCCATTGGAGTTTACCATAGCTTCGATATATTTTTTTATTAATACAATATCAGGGAAAATGCCGCCAAAAGAATTGAAAAATTCTTTAATAAATAATCATGAGAAAAATACTTATTCTGTGCTTTCCAATTGTGACAATCCTATTTCATTCAGGATGTTCAAAAAAATCACCTCAGGATACTCCTACTCTTGAAGACCTTTATCAATCAGTCTTCCCTGCTACAAAATATCTTGATAATTAAAAAAGGCAATTATGAAAATGGCAGGTCAACAGCAGATCACCTTAAGGAAATCGTTAGATTTGGTGCCAATCTTAATACATTGAAAAATATGTTTATCAAAGCTGTATTCCCAGCCAAATACATTCAGGGACAGGGTGTATTGCATGAATTACCAGATCTGGTTAAAATACTGGGCAGCAATGGTTTGATCCTGGCTTCTCCTACGGTAAAAGAAAAAATCCTTCCAACCTATGGTTCTTCTTCGATCACGGAACATCTTACTGTTGAGCTTTTCAAAGGTGAGTGTTGTGAGGATGAGTTGAATCGTCTTTCACATATTATCCAACGTGATCATTTAGATGTCATCATCGGCATGGGTGGAGGAAAAACCATCGATACGGCAAAAATCACTGCTGACCGGGCAGGGATTCCGGTGATCATTGTGCCCACCATTGCCGCCACCGATGCTCCATGCAGCGGTTGCGCAGTTACTTATACCCCGCAAGGTATTTTTGAGTCCGTACACTATCAAAAAATGAATCCGGCAGCTGTGCTTGTGGATATGGATGTGATTGCCGGAGCACCAACGCGTTTTCTTGTCGCCGGTATGGGTGATGCTCTGGCTACCTGGTTCGAAGCCCGGTCATGCGAGCATACCCGATCGATGAACGAATGCGGTGGACTGACGACACTTGCAGGGCTCCATATCGCTAAGCTTTGCTACGAAACCCTGCTGAAATACGGTCTTGCAGCCAAAATCGCCAGTGAACAGCACCTGGTTACTCCGGCATTGAACTATATTACAGAGGCAAACATCTTGCTAAGCGGGATCGGTTTCGAGAGTTCAGGGCTGGCGGCCGCCCATGCCATCCACAACGGGCTGACCGCCTTGGAAGAAACCCACTCCTTTTACCATGGCGAAAAAGTAACCTTCGGCGTATTGGCCGGGCTCCAACTCAATGCAGCCTCTCGCGAAGAAGTGGAATGCGTGTATTCCTTTTGCCTGGAGGTGGGCCTGCCAATAACTTTAGAAGACATCGGCCTTAAACATCCCGACAGGAAAAAACTGATGATAGCCGCTGAAAAAGCCTGCGCTCCCGGAGAAGCCATTCACCACGAACCGGGAATTATTACCCCTGAAAAAGTGGTCAACGCCATGCTCATGGCTGATGCTTTTGGTAAAGTAATGAGAATCAAACAGAAGCATTAGAATAATCCGAACCCTTAATAAAATCATAAATCAGGAGGTCACTCAAAATGGGTATCAATGAGATAATTCTTTACATCATGATGTTCTTCATGGTGCTCGGGGCCATGGATAAAATTTTCGGCAACCGATACGGGCTGGGTGATAAGTTCGACGAGGGCTTCATGGCTATGGGCTCGCTGGCCATTGCCATGCTGGGCGTGGTCTCCATTGCTCCTGTGCTTGCCCATGTACTCGGAGTTGTTGTAGTCCCTGTTTATAAATTCCTGGGTGCTGATCCCGCGATGTTTGCAACGACTTTGCTGGCAAACGACATGGGCGGCTATCCGCTTGCCAGGGCAATGGCATTAACCCCTGAAGCAGGGTCATTTGCCGGGCTGATCCTCGGAGCCATGATGGGGCCTACCATTGTTTTCACCATTCCGGTCGCCCTCGGAATCATCAGGAAAGAGGACCACAAATACCTGGCCTCAGGCA
This sequence comes from Bacteroidia bacterium, assembly GCA_026391235.1. The sequence continues at coordinate 3,175 of JAPLDV010000755.1, forward strand.
TCATGATCGGCATGGTTACCATCCCGTTAGGATGCCTTGCCGGCGGACTTGTAGCCGGATACAATATCGGAATGATACTGCATAACCTTGTGCCCATTGCACTCTTTGCGATCCTTATAGCCGCAGGGCTCTGGCTTGCGCCTGAAAAAATGATCAGGGGCTTTGCAATATTCGGCAAAGGACTCATGATATTCATTACCCTGTGCACGGTTTTCATCGTCCTGGAAACACTCACCGGCCTGGTAATTATTCCGGGCATGACGCCGATCTGGGAAGGAATAAAAATTATCGGTTCGATTTCCATAGTGCTGATCGGGGCCTTTCCGATGGTTGCAATTATCACCAGGGTTTTTGCCAAGCCCTTGATGAAAATAGGCGGACTCCTGGGCATGAATGACTCGGCAGCCGCAGGAATGATTGCTACCCTGGCCAATGCGATTCCCATGCTGACCATCCTCAAAGACATGAACGCAAAGGGCAAGATCATCAACATCGCTTTTGCCGTAAGCGCCGCCTTTGTTTTGGGAGACCACCTTGGCTTTACCGCGGGAGTGGAAAAAAGCATGATATTCCCTATGAT
>JAPLDV010000091.1 GCA_026391235.1 Bacteroidia bacterium
CCAATATGCAGGCACGAAAGAATTATTATGACAGCATTTTTGCCCCGTCATCGGGAAGTCCTGAGTACAGCATGCATGCCGATGATCTTGATTTTCAGATTGAAGCCGATTATATTGGGTTTATGTGTCCGGGCATGCCTCAGACTGGAACTGAAATGGCAGATAAAATCGGCCATATAATGAATTACGGAGATGGAGTTTACGGAGGTGTTTTTGTCGGCGCTCTCTATTCTGAAGGCTTTTTTGAGTCCGATATTCTAAAGGTTATTGAGAAGGCTCTCGGAACCATTCCCGCAGAAAGCGATTACTCGAAGATGGTCAGGGATGTGATAAAGCTGCATGAAAAATTCCCATCCGACTGGAAAGCTTCCTGGAAAGAGATTGAAGAAAAATGGGGCGACGTTGATATTTGCGGAGCCGGTTCCGCTTTTAACATCGATGCAAAACTCAACGGTGCCTATATTGTAATGGGACTGTTGTATGGTGATGGTGACCCGTTAAAAACCCTTGAGATTACTACCCGCTGCGGACAGGATTCCGATTGCAATCCATCCAATGCCATGGCAGTCCTTGGCGTAATAAAAGGATTTAGCGGGTTGCCCGGAGACATGCAGGAAGGCGTAAAATCAGCCGGTGATTCCATTTTCATCAATACCACTTACTCTTTTAATTCAGCTGTTGGCAGCACCAATAAGTACGCATTGGATCTGATTGCAAGAAATGGAGGAACAGTGGGTGATAAAAAGATTATGGTCAAAACCCAGATCCCTGTTCCGTCAAAGCTTGAAGTTTCTTATCCGGATGTGGTTTTTGATAAGTCCATATCCGTTTTTGATTCGAAGGGATGGACGTTTAAGGGCAACTGGAAACCTCTTGAAGTTTCTTCAGGAAGTGGTAACCAGTTGATAAAGCAATCGATGTTTGCTGAGAATGCAGGCGATGAGTTGGAAATTAATTTTTCAGGTACCGGAATTTCCATCGAAGGAAACTGGTATAAGGATGGAGGAAAGGCCGATATTTTTGTTGACGGCATTTTACACCGGAGCATCGACACCTATTACTTCTTTGCCAATCAGGAGCATACCACCAGTATCTGGCATGTTATGAATCTGCAGCCCGGAGATCATAAAATCAGGGTGGTGGTAAAAGGAGAAAAGCGGCCTGAATCCGAAGGAACCAGGGTTTACATCACCAAAGCATTTATTTTCAAGACTGCTCCAAAGAAAAGTGATAGCTATAAATTCTCTTTCGAAAGATAGTCAAGCGACTTTTCGATACTTGGATCTTTACCTTCAAAACTCAAAACTGGTCCTCGAATCTTTAAATTCTTTCTTTTCCTCTGTGTAACTCTGTGGTACTCTGTGCAACTCTGTGTAAGAAAAGAAATTACACGGAGTTACACAGAGTACCACAGAGTTACACAGAGGAAGATCTTCCTAAATGTCTTGTTTGGATTCAGATAATTATTCTACTTTTACACGCGAAAGTTATCGCGTAAGTAAATCTGAAATGAAACACATCACCCAGGAAGATATTGCCAGGAAACTGAGCGTTACCCGCATCACCGTGTCGAAGGCACTGAGGAATCACCCTGATATCTCAGTAGCTATGAAAAAGCGGGTGGAGATCGCGGCTGAGGAAATGGGCTATTCGCCCAATCAGATTGCTCAACAATTAAATTCCCGAACCACCAACACCATCGGAGTGATTGTTCCAGATCTGGAAAATAGCTTCTTCAGCCATGTGGTCAATAGTATCATCGATACGGCTACCAATCGGGGTTATCAGATTTTATTGGCAGTTTCCAGGGAAAATGAGGAGATCGAGAAAAAGAATATCCGGAATCTGATCGGGAAAAGGGTGGATGGATTATTGGTCTGCCTTTCGCAGCACACTTCTGATCATGGTATATTCGAAAGTGTAAGGAAAATGGAAATCCCGCTTGTGTTTTTCGACCGGTCGTTCCCGGGAACCGGCTTCAGCAACGTGGTGTTTGAGGATGATAAGGGGGTTGGTTTGGCGATTAACCTGTTGATTGCGCAGGGCTATAAACGGATTGCCCATTTTGCCGGCTATTCAACCACGAGCATTGGTAAAGAAAGGCTCGAAGGGTATAAAGCTGCGCTCCTAAGGAATGGCATTGCCGTCAGGAATGAATGGATCATTGAAGGTGGCTTTGAACTTAACGATGGTTACTGTTCGTTCATGAAACTTGGCGACCTTCAGGATCAGCCGGAGATTGTTCTGGCCGTAAACGACCGCGTGGCACTGGGCGCTTATAAAGCCGTAAAGGAGCTGGGGCTAAGCGTGCCTGATGATATCGGAATCGTTGGATTTGGCTTTGCTGAAACGGCCCGAATGTTCAATCCACCTTTAACCGTGATGAGCCAGGA
>JAPLDV010000186.1 GCA_026391235.1 Bacteroidia bacterium
AAAGACAAGCAGGTGCTGGCCTTTAAAAGAGAGCTCGGTACCAATTCGGTGGTTGTTGTTCTTAACATGACCCCGGAGCCTGTGACTATAAACCTCTCTCCTGATTCGATAAGTGGCAAGTACACCGACTTTTTCAGCGGGAGCATGATTAAACCATCATCATCACCCATCAGTTTAAAACCATGGGGCTATTATATATTCACTAAATAATTCATCAATATGCTCAAAATCAGGATATTTTACATCTCCATACTGATTTTACTCTTATTCCCGTCCCGTACTTTAATATCCCAGGAAATGGTACCACCTACCCCACCAACCCGGGTGTTTTATTCCGTTTTTGTACAATCGTTTTACGACAGCAACGGTGATGGTAAGGGAGATATTCCCGGACTGACATCAAAACTGGATTACCTAAAGGATCTTGGAGTTCAGGGACTATGGCTTCTTCCGGTCCACCCTTCCCCATCCTACCATAAATATGATGTATCTGATTACTATTCGATTCATCCGGATTATGGCACACTCAATGATTATAAGATATTGGTGAAAGAGGCCCATAAAAGGAATATGGTTGTACTGCTGGATCTGGTCATAAATCATACCTCCAACCGGATAAAATGGTTTCAGGAAGCTTCAAAGGGGCCAACCAACAAGTACCGGGATTATTATATCTGGTCGGACGATTCAGTAAACTTTAAAGCCGAGCCCTTTCACTGGCACGCAGTCAGGGACTCCAAGGGCAAGCAGATGCCAGGTTCAAAATATTATGGATTTTTTTGGTGGGAAATGCCGGACCTGAATTTTGACAATCTTAAAGTCAGACAGGAAATTCACAAGATTGCTGCTTTCTGGATGAAGGACGTTGGCGTGGATGGTTTCCGTTTAGATGCAGCAAAATATATATATCCGGAAAACCAGCCTGAAAAAAACATCCATTGGTGGTTTGAGTTCCGGCAGGAGGCCCAAAAAATCAAAAAGGATGTGATCATGGTTGGTGAGGTATGGGCTACAGCCAAAGAAGTTGCTCCTTATCTTAAGAATGGCATGACTTCCTGCTTCAATTTCCAGCTTGCCGATAGTATCAGAATCAGTCTCCAGGAAGAAAAAGACCACTGGATTCTTCAAACCTGGTGGCAGATACGTGATACTTACGTTAAACAAAATCAGGCTTTTGAAGATGCTATCTTTCTCTCTAATCACGATATTAACCGAATCATGACCGATATCGGCAATAAGACAGAAAAAGCGAAAGTTGCTGCCGCATTGCTTTTGACCCTGCCGGGCAATCCCTTTATCTATTATGGTGAGGAGATCGGAATGCTCGGTGAAAAGCCAGATGAATTTATCCGGGAGCCCTTTTTGTGGAATATGGAAGGAGAAGATAAAGGACAGACTCATTGGGAAATTCCATATTCCAGCAGTTCACAAACCGTTAAGCCTTTGAAATACCAATTGGAAGACCCGAACTCTCTATATCTTTTCTACCGTGAGCTAATTTCTTTGAGGAACACATCAATTCCTCTCAACAGGGGTTACTTTCAGCCATTCATCCAGGATAACAGAAAAGTAATCGCTTTTTATCGCGGTTTTGATTTCGAAAAGGTCCTTATTATGATCAATTTGAGTAAAGATATTCAGCGAATTCCAAGTCCTGAAGGAATTAAGGATTATCAGAGACTGATGGCGACCCATGAGGTTTTCAAATCAGGAGGCGGAGCTATTTTTCTTCAGCCATATTCCATCTTTATCTTGAAAAAAATTAATTAATCATTATTAAGCGAATAGAATGAGTGGATTTTACGGATCGATTTCTAAACATGATGTTGTTTCTGAGATTTATTATGGAACTGACTATCATTCCCATCTGGGAACCAAACGAGGTGGAATGGCTTTCTTTGACCGGGAACGCAATACCTTTGAACGTTCTATCCATAGCCTGGAAAACAGCTATTTCAGAAACAAATTCGAGAGTGAACTGGACCGGTTTACCGGGAAAAGCGGGATTGGCATTATCAGTGATACCGATAGCCAGCCTATATTATTGAACTCGCACCTTGGGATGTTTGCACTGGTAACTGTCAGCCGGATCAATAATATCGATGAATTAACCACCCGGTTTCTTTCAATCGGAGGTCAGTTCCTCGAGAATTCACAGGGTTTTACTAATCATACCGAACTGATTGCCAAACTTATATGTGAAGAAGGCGATTTTGTTTCCGGGATTGAAAATGTACACCGTCATATTAAAGGATCCTGCTCAATATTAATTTTAACGAAGGATTATCTACTGGCAGCCCGTGACAAACTCGGCCGCACACCAATAATTATCGGGAAAAACTCTGAAGGTTTTTGTGCTGCATCTGAAAGTTGCGCATTCTCCAATACCGGTTATGAAACGCATTACAATGTAGGCCCTGGAGAAGTTGTAAGGATGACTTCGGAGGGGATGGAATCAATTCTACCTGCAAAAGTGGAAATGCAGATATGCTCATTTCTTTGGGTGTATTATGGCTATCCGCCATCTCACTATGAAGGAATCAATGTGGATGAATCGCGTTACCGGTGCGGGGCTGCCCTGGCACGAAGAGATTCAGTTGAGGCAGATTTTGTCAGTGGAATACCGGATTCAGGAATCGGTCATGCCATTGGCTACAGCAATGAGAAAAAGGTTCCTTACAAGAGGGCTTATACCAAGTATACACCCACCTGGCCGCGCAGTTTTATGCCGCAGGATCAAGCCACGCGTGACCTGGTTGCCAAAATGAAGCTGTTACCCAACGCTGATCTGGTAAAAGGAAAAAAGATCGTTTTTCTGGATGATTCCATTGTCAGAGGTACCCAACTGAAAGATAACACCCGTGACCTTCATGCGTGCGGGGCCGAAGCGGTACACATGAGAATTGCCTGCCCTCCCCTCACTTTCCCTTGTATGTTTTTAAATTTCTCTCAATCGAGAAGCACCATGGAATTGGCTTCCCGCAAAGCTATTGCGCAATTGGATGGAGATGAGAAAAACTTCGCCGACTATGTTGATCCGTTGTCAGAGAGGTATCAGGCTATGGTTAGGCAGATTGCCATTAATCTGGGCCTCGATTCACTGATGTACCAGGACATGCCTGACCTGGTAGCCGCGATTGGTCTGCCTAAAGAAAGGCTATGTACCCATTGCTGGGACGGTTCTAGCAGGTTTTAATCCAATTACGGGCATTAACAAACGCTTCGAGCCACGGCGCAGCTTCATCCTGAGTGCGGCCTGCCGGATAGTGCGGCCACTGCCAGGGCAGAAAGGCCCTTTCCAGATGCGGCATCATAACAAGGTGGCGGCCATCTTCAGAACAGAGAGAGGCGATATCATCCGGGGAACTGTTCGGATTTCCGGGGTAGCCTGAGTAGGAGAAACGCGCAGGCGCCTGATAGCTACTTAGCGTATCCGGTAAAATAAATTGCCCCTCTGCATGGGCAACCCAAATGCCCAAACGGCTGCCCGACAGGCTTTTTAACATTACCGATTCGTTCGGTAATATGTTGAGATTTAAAAAAGCGGATTCAAACTTACCGGAAGCATTCAGATACATTTTTGGATGGACTTTCCGGTCGGGATAAACCAGATCGAGCTCCATCATCACCTGGCAGCCATTACATATTCCAAGGCTCAGAGTATCCTTGCGTGCATAGAACTTCTCCAGAGCCTTCCTGGCTTTCGGATTGAATAAAAAGGCACCCGCCCAGCCTTTAGCCGAGCCTAAAACATCGGAATTTGAAAACCCGCCCACAAACACGATAAGATTTACGTCATCAAGCGTTTCACTTCCTGATATCAGGTCGGTCATGTGCACATCCTTTACATCCATGCCGGCCAGGTACATGGCATAGGCCATTTCACGATCACCGTTGACTCCTTTCTCCCGGATAATGGCAGATCGGATTCCTGAAGGCTTTCTTCTCTTATGATCGATACCGAGGTCAGCAAATTTGCCAGAAAAATGTGCAGGAAAAGCAAATTCCAACGGCTGTGTCTTATAATTCCGATATCGATGTGCAGCCATTTCACTGCCGCACTGCTTACGGTCAAGCAGGTAAGAAGTGCGATACCAGGTATCCCTAAGCTTTTCAATATCTAAGTGGTAATCAAGCGATTTTCCGGAAAGATGGATAGTACGTAAATTACCGGGTTGCCCCAATCGATAAAACCGTAACTCATTATCATTCAAAATTTTCTCCACCACGACCAGGTTTTTTACCTGGATAACCACAGCGGGTTGTTCGGAAAGAAGCAAACGAACCGGATCGGATTCAGGAAATCCATCCAGATTGATATCCAGCCCGCCTGAAAGGTTGCCGAAACACATTTCAAGGAGGCATGTTGCCAATCCTCCGGCTGAAACATCGTGACCGCTTAAAATGGCTCCCTGATTTATAAGGGTTTGCATAGTATTAAATGCCTTCACGAAATAAGGGGCAGGTGCACAATCCGGTGTATCCCGGCCGATACGGTTAAGGGTTTGAGCAAAACTGCTGCCACCCAG
>JAPLDV010000884.1 GCA_026391235.1 Bacteroidia bacterium
ATCTTCCACTCATCATCAGTGGGCAAATGCCACCCCGCTGGACAAGCCGACAATGCTGCCGGCCAGTTGTATAACACTCCGTAAGTGGTATAATTGGCAGTTACCTTTGCGGTACTGACCGTAGCGCCTTCATATCCATAAACATAGTAATAAGAAGAGGTATCTGATCCACTGGATGAAGGACTTACAGAAGGTAGGTAGGCCAGATTCTCGACCATCCAGGTTTGCGTGCCGATGGTTTTAAAGGCATAGGTCCGGCCTTCGTAATCAAAAGTGCCATCGCCACCACCGCCTTCCGTTGTAAACTGCCTCACCTCACCGTAGGCCGTGCCAACGCTATTCGTTGCATAGGCTCTTACGTAATATGGGGTTCCTGCTGTGAGTCCGGTTAAAGAATTTGTAAACGCTCCCGTACCTGTTCCATCGGTAGTTTTACTGTTGCCGGTGGTCGGCGAACCTGTGGTGTTCCAGCACACTCCTCTGGACGTGACAGCAGCTCCGCCATCGGATGTTACATTTCCTCCGCTGGTAGCACTGGTCTGGGTGATATCCGTTATGCTGTTCGTTGATATCGTTGGCAGTTGGGCTGTATTGGAATCATTTTGCAAGCAGCGGGCCGAGAAACCGATACTGAGACTGTTGGTGGGCCGGGCCACTCCGCCGTAGCCGTAGTACAGGCCTCGGTACCAGGCGCCAAACCCACCCTCAGAGGACGACCAGAAGTAGGCGTAGTCGCCAAGGCTGCCGAAGCCCCCACTGTAGAGGCGGTCGCCGCCCGGAAGGACCGTAAAACCGCTGGTATTAGTGGCTCCCGTATTCGGACTGGTCCAATGGGAAGTCCCGGTTTCTTTCATTTTGCCACCAACTGTGCGTGAAGTTCTAAAACCTTCACTGTTGGCATCGGATTCGCTCATCCCTTGATTCTTTTCGAGAATCTTCCACTCATCATCAGTGGGCAAATGCCACCCCGCTGGACAAGCCGACAATGCTGCCGGCCAGTTGTATAACACTCCGTAAGTGGTATAATTGGCACTTGCCTTTGCTGAAGCTACTGTGCTTCCTTCATATCCATAAACATAGTAATAAGGATCGGCTTCTGATTTATCATCGGATGGACTGACAGAGGGCAGGTAAGCCAGGTTTTCTGCCATCCAGGTTTGCGTGCCAATGTTTACGACGGAATAATTTTTCCCGTCAGGGCCAGTACAAGCAGCAAAAACCACTTCGTAATTCTTTGAAGAAGGCATGGTGTCGGTTACAATCGTAGTGTAAATGGCACTTCTGCATCTGTAAAGGATTACGTCACCAGCAGTATATCCAAGCGTGTATCCGGAGGTAAGGCTTTTGAGTGCTGAACCCGGTGGGGAGTTTTGATTGTTTTGGGTGTTGTGATTGTTGGATCCTGCACTAAGGTATTGGATACTGTTGCCAGCAGTGTTTGCCCCGATACAGATGATTTTATAGCTCGACTTTGCTTCCTCGGTGGTTAGAGTGACCATATAAATACCGGCAGTTGCCAAAGAAAGATCAAACAGGTTTTCACCCGGTTGTAAAAAAACCTGTGTTTGTGCAACCACCTGACCAACAAGGTTCCGAACATTCAAATAAACAGTTTGTGGCTTTTGAACAACAGCGGTGAAGGTTGCCTTACCCGAAAAAGGGTTTGGAAACACAACCCCCTGATTGGTTAACTCCGAAACCGATGAGATTCCGGTATTAACGGTAAGTACCAGCGTTTCATTACCGGGCAAAGTAACCCTTTGGTTAGTTCGTTGATTTGTAGCGGTAACACTGTCGATCTGGGTAACAGCGCCGGTTCCGGTAAAGGTAACGGAGATGTTTTGTCCGGATGAAACGATGGAGCAAAACATCAAAATGGTGAGAAGGGCTGATCTTGACATGTTATCGGAGATTAGAATGTTTTAGCTGGTTAAAGTTAAGTGATTTTCTATTAAGTAGTTCGCTAATCTCATTTAGGGCAATATGCTTTTAGACCCTAAATCAGTCTCTATAGGTTCCGAAGCGTTCCGGTCGAAAGTTAAACCAAAGTTAAACAAAATATTACACCGTTTTTCCGATCGATCAAGTGCACAACGGAACAGATATTCCCTCAACAGGATGATGGCTACTTCGTTCGCATCTTCAACTATTGCTATTTCTTCAATCTTTATTATTCGCAATTGGCTGGTTTCATACGGTAGAGACGCATACTTGCGTCTATTCATCCAACATCCACCGCGACCCGTAAAGACGCATATTTGCGTCTACAACGTTCATTGGCTGGAGTTTTGGGTCAATTCACCTTTTCAGGATTTCACGCGTCACGTTTCACGTTTCACGCCTTCCTCGCCGCTCGCTTCGCAGGCGGCGACAATGCCCCAAAAATAAAACTAACCCGCCGGCACACTGGCTAGTTCCGGAGGCACCGGACCGAGAAGCCGTAGCTGCGGTACCTGCAGTCCTGGTACACGCCGTCGAAATAGTAGTCCAGGTACCGGTACAAGGCGGTCGACCCACACTCCGAGGACGACCAAAAGTAGGCGTAGAGGCCAAGAAGGCTGAAGGCCCCACTGTTGTAGCGGTAGCCGCCCGGAAGGGCCGTGAAACCGCTGGAATTGGTGGCGCCGGTGTTTGGATTCCACCAATGGGTAGTGCCGGTTTCTTTCAACTTGCCTCCAACCGCTCCGCTATCCCTCCATCCACCGGTATTGGCGTCGGTTTCGCTCATCCCCTGATTCTTTTCGAGAATCTTCCACTCATCATCGGTTGGCAGATGCCAGCCCGAAGGACATGCGGTTTTTGCAGCTTCCCAGTTGTACAACACTCCATAGGTGCTATAATTGGCAGTGGCCTTGGCTGAAGCAACTGTGCTGCCTTCATATCCTAAAACATAATAATAGGGATTAGTCTCTGATCCTGCTGAAGAAGGGCTAACAGCAAGCAGGTAGGCCAGATTTTCGGTCATCCAGGTTTGGATGCCGATCGTTTTGTACGGGTAGTTATGGCCATCGCGGGGGTCGGTGAAGGCGCCGCCGCCACCGGTTGTAGTAAACTGTTTCGCAACTCCATAAGCTGTTCCAACACTATTTGTAGCATAGGCTCTTACATTATAAGGTCTACCAGCAGTTAGTCCGGAGATGGAACTCGTGAATACTCCTGTTCCTATTCCATTAATCGTTTTGCTATCACTGGTGGTTGGAGTTTCGTTGGAATTCCAACATACTCCTTTGGCAGTAACTACATAGCCCCCATCACTGGTTACGTTACCACCGCCAGAGGCAGAAGTTTCGGTAATTCCCGTAATATCAGTTGTGGTAACTGTAGCTAAAGGGGAATCACCTTTCAAGCAGCGGACCGAGAAACCGTTATAGCCATCCCAGTTGAACATTTGCACCTTGTCGTCGTAAGAACTAAGATCAGGGCTGTGGCTGTCCGTCGACCAAAAATGGGCGGAGAAGTTAAGACCGGCAAACCTTCCATCACCGCCATCACGTGGTTCACAGATGCCACTTGGTAGAGCCGAGAAACCGCTGGTATTGATGGCACCAACGTTAGGGCATGACCAATGAATTGAACCGGTTTCCTTCATTTTGCCCCCGGCAGAAGTTCCTAAGGTATCAATCAAAGTAGACCATTCTGAAGCTGACGGCAAATGCCAACCTGAAGGATGTCAGTGAACTTCGCTATATTAACACTGGTCCCTTCATAACCATACACATAGTAATATGGAGTAGTCTCTGATCCTGCAGAGGATGGACTAACGCTTGGAAGGTAAGCCAGGTTTTCCGTCATCCAGGTTTGGGTGCCAATAATTTTATAAGAATATCCTCGCCCATCGCGACTGTCGGTAAAGATGTCATCATCGCCACCAGTTAAAGTGGCGAACTCTTTTTGTTCCCCATAAGCAGTGCCAACATAGTTGGTCGCATATGCTCTTACAAAGTAACGAGTACCTAGCGTAAGTCTGTTGAGTGAACTGGTGAATGCCCGGGTTTTGTAACATTCTGTGGTTTTATCATTGCTTATAGTGGGTGTTCCCGTAATGTTCCAACATACTCCCCTGGCTGTTATAAACGCTCCGCCATCATTAATTATATTGCCCCCGCCGGTAGCATAACTTGCAGCAATGCCAGTAATTTCAGATGTTGATACTACGGGTAAAGAGGCAGCTTGGGTTTTTAAGCAGCGGACTGAAAACCCGTAACCCTTGAAAGTTACGTCCCTCTCAACGCCATCTTTATCTGACCACAGTCCCCTACACCAGGCATCCAATGAGCCCATTTCAGAAGCTGACCAAAAGTTGGCGAAAATGCCAAGGTTTTTGAATCCCCCCCCATCGTAGTCAAGCTCGCCACCCGGCAGGGCTGTAAAACCACTTTCATTTGTGGCTCCTTTATTTGGTAAGGACCAAGTTAAAGTACCGGTTTCTTTTAATTTTCCACCAACTGAGCCAGAATATCTGAATTCCCAATAACCCGCCTCATCATCACTCATCCCTAGATTCTTTTCTAGAATCATCCAATCTTCATCGCTCGGCAACTGCCAGCCTGAAGGGCAGGCAGTTTTCCCAGCTTCCCAATTGTATAATACTCCATAAATTCCATAATTGGCCTTGCCCTTTGCCGAACTTACAGAGTTTCCTTCATATCCATACACATAGTAATTGGGAGTAGTATTTGATATAGCCGAGGACGGGCTCACGGCAGGCAGATAGGCCAAATTCTCCGCCATCCAGGTTTGGGTGCCGATCTTTACAATGGAATAGTTTTTCCCATCGGTATCAGTGCAAGCAGCAAAAACTATTTCATAATTCTTTGATGAAGCAGGTGAATCAGTGAGCATGGAAGTATAAATGCCACTCCTGCATCTGTAAAGGATTACGTCACCAGCAATATATCCCAGCGTGTATC
>JAPLDV010000350.1 GCA_026391235.1 Bacteroidia bacterium
ATAAGAATTAAATAATTATTCACCTCTATGTTTCTCTATGTTCTTTGTGTCTCCGTGGTTTTCCTCCTACCTGGCGATTCTCACCAAACTGAATTCTTTGTACAAGCCATAATCCAGGAATTGATATGCCGATCCTGCGGGTTGTTTTTCAGGACCCTGGTTCCAGCTAAACGGCGAATCGATCCATCCTGTTTGAACTACATGGTGATATCCCAGTGTGTTTTTCAGGCTGCCTGTAACCCTTACATCAATCACATTTTCACCCTTTTGGATATAATCAGTAATATCCAGCTCATAGGGATCCCATCCTATGTTTCCCGCATTTTTTTTGTTAACCCAAACCTCCGCCACCGAGCCCTTCCATGGGCCGAGCTGAACATAGAATTTACCTGAAGTTTCGTCAACCTTATAGGAACTGCTGTACGAAACTTTATCGCCAAAGAAGGGCATTCCGGTCTCTTTCCAGGAATGTAAACCGGGATTTGCCGCAGGCTTAATCAGAAATCCTTTGCCGGCATTTTCCAGGCTGAAATCACCAAGTATATAAACAGGCATTAATTCCGAGAATACTGTCATTTTAGGTGCCGACAATTCAATGATATTCTCACCTTTACTGATGTTTTCACCGATCTGGTAAACAGGAATATGACGATCGAGCCACCATTTATCGCCAGTAGGTGAGATATCTATTCCATTTAACATTACTTTCCATTGATCCGGTCGCTCGATCACTGCCTGGATCGTTTTAACGGCTTCATCCGACACAGATTCATCGACCGTAAAATGATAACGGGCTTTAAACCAGCTATCATTCGTGAAATTGTCCATTTCCAGATATTGCTGCTTGTATTGAATCTTGTGCTGCCAGGGATTGCCAGTCTTTAAACCCGATATTTCAAAAAGTTTATACATGGCTGTCATAAAATACATGTCCTCATTCTTAAATGATTTTGTTTCCAGATCCAGGTAATCCACAGTGAGGACGTTAGGGGTCAGCCGCTTCACTTTCAAATCTGCTGATGATCTGATAATCTCTGGTGGCGTTATACCATCCGTTTTTTTTGTTTTTAAACCTGCCTGATAATCGCTGACCAGAAACAGCCGGCTGCCACCGGGAGGAACCGTTGTTTTGAAGCTCATCAGACCGGTTTTTTTGATAAACCCGACCGGAGCAGGAATTCCGCTATTCAGATTGATCTCGGAAAGAAAGCGACCCTTAATCTCGATATTAGCCTCAGCGGTATTTGAGATATCAGAATTGACAAGGAACACGAGCTGCCCGTCATCCAGAATTCTTCTCTGATGGAAAAGCTGACCTTTCGATTTATCCGTTTGTATGATTGAAACTTCGGGATTGGTGAGATATTGACGGATATGTTCCGACTGCATATCATTGCCTTTTATCCAATTGACCGGATATTTGGCAGCCAGCTCTTTTAAGGCATTATTCAGGCTTCCATCAATATAATCTATTGAATCCGAAAGGCTCAAAATCGTGTAACCATCAGAAAGATAATTTTTTAAAATATTTAATGTAGTTGTTTCAATATTGCGGATTCCGGGAGGTAAAATAATATGATCATAAACGCGATTCCGGATCTTTAAACCTTTTTTGCTGGTTTCTCCAAATCTCTTTATCACCTGCTCTGATCCAAGGTCGTATTCAACATGATTGCTTTCAAGGGTTTGAATCATTTTTTTGAATGTAACCGACAGATTGTGAATACGAGGATCATTTTTTAGGGTGTTATGGTACATCCAGGCGGTGGTATTTGGCTGGAGGATGAGTATGTTATTTATTTGTTCACCTGCCGACATTGCCAGGCAGATTCTCCCGATATAATCGCCCAGCAGCGGGAAGTTTCCCCACCAGGGCTCCTGGTAGCTGAACGACGGCGGGTAATCGAATTTCCTGACTCCCTGCATGCTGTAATA
>JAPLDV010000694.1 GCA_026391235.1 Bacteroidia bacterium
GAAAGTTCAGCCTCAGCAAATGGCGCCATCATTAGAAGTCAGAAAAGAGGAGACAGACGATAAACATAAGAAATCGGGCAAGTTAAATATAGGTAAGGTTATATCGGGAGTAGCGATCGTAACGATACTGATAATTGCAGCAACACTATTTTATCAGAAAATATTCAAGCGGGACACTCTAGAAAATCTAAGAACAAAAGGTAAAATTTCTGTTGCGGTAATGCCTTTTAAGAACCTTACGAACGATACTATCTGGAATGTTTGGGAAGAAGGGATCCAGAATGAGTTAATCACCGATCTGTCGAATTATGCTGAATTAAGAGTCAAACAGATAGAATCAGTTACGGGTGCTCTTAAAACAAAAGACCCTGCTGAAAATGCTTCATTTACTCCCGCAATGGCCATTTCAGTATCTCAAAAACTTGGCGCGAATTTAGTCGTTTACGGGAGTATTAAGGAGGCCGGTAAAACAATCCGTATCAATGCCCAGTTGATTGACGCAGAAACACAAGAACCTTTTAAATCCTTTCAACTCGACGGAAGCACTGAAAAGGAGATTCTGCCCTTCATCGATTCACTCAAGGGCATGATCAGTGATTTTGTCGTTTTATCGGTACTGAAAAAGGGACAGAACCTTGAAATGCAGAAATTTGCCACCACTACTTCCGCTGAGGCCTACCGTTATTTTATTTATGGGAAAAACGCCTTTTTCAAATGGGATCTGGAGAATGCAAAAAGCTGGTTACTGAAGGCGCTGGAAAAAGATCCCAACTTCAGCAGTGCGGCACTTTACCTGTCAGAGACCTATAACAATGGCAGAAATCCCGAGGAAGCGAAAAAGTGGTGCCTTGAGCTTTATAAAAAAAGGAACCAGCTTCCCCTGGCACAGAAAATCATGGCCAACTGGTTGTACGCAACCCATTTCGAATCGCTCACGGAGTCAATAAAATACTTGAAGCAGATTATTGAAATCGATGACCAGGTTCCGGTATTTCATTTTGAACTGGGGTTTGAACTCCAATCCATGAACAAGTATGATGAGGCCATCCCGGCATTCGAAAAAGCCCTGGAGATCTATAAGAAATGGGGAACCACTCCCCCGTGGGCGCTTAATTATACCATGCTTGGTAATGCTTATCATGAAACCAAACAATATGGAAAGGAAGAGCAATTGTATGCAATTGGTGAAAAGGATTTCCCGGAGAATTCAACATTGGTGTCCCAACATGCCTCATTGGCACTGTGCCAGGGAGATACGGTTGCGGCAAGCCGATATTTGGGAAAATACGTGGTTATGCTTAAGGGTTATTCATATACTGAGGGAGGTATAGCATATAAACTGGCTTCGTTTTATTCCCGCGACGGCCTTCTTAATCAGGCGGAGGAGTATTACCGGAAAGCTGTTTTACTGGAGCCCAAAAATGCGCTTTTCCTGAATGACCTTTCCTGGTTTCTGATTGATCGGGACCGCAATATCGATGAAGGCCTGTTACTTGCTGATAAAGCGCTTCAAATAAACCCCGGTGAGTTTACTTTTTGGGATACCAAAGGCTGGGGTTTGTATAAGAAGGGCAACTATAAGGAGGCTCTGGTATGCCTCGAGAAAAGCAGGGGTTTAGGCCCGGTCAAAAATGATGAAAATGCCCAACATATCGAGGAGGTAAAGAAGGCGATGGCAAAGATCAAATGATCATACCTCTGGTCGGCGGACGTTGACATTTCTTCCGTCTCGTCCGGGAAATGCCCGTCATGTCGAATTCAGGGGTGGATCTTTGAGTAAGAGTATATCTGAAAAAAATGAATAAATTTAAACCATGAATCAATCATGATCAGAGTGATACTCTTTAAAGCGGAATAAGCATTATGACCAATGAATTAATAATTTTAGTAGCTACAACAGCCTCTGTGGCATTAATTCATACTCTCACCGGACCGGATCATTATCTTCCCTTTATCATGATTTCAAAAGCACGAAACTGGAAGATGAAAAAAACAATTTGGTTCACTGCACTGTGCGGTGCTGGCCATGTTGGAAGTTCTGTGTTATTGGGATTTATCGGAATTTCGCTGGGCCTAGCTGTTGAAAAGCTTGAATTATTTGAAGGAGTGCGCGGCAGCATAGTAACCTGGCTGTTTACTTCCTTCGGACTGATATACATGATTTGGGGTTTACAAAAGGCATATAAGAACAAAATTCATAAGCATTTACATTTTCATGATAATGATAGTATTCACGAGCATGATCATACACATCATAACGGACATGTACATATTCATGAAAGCATTAAAAAAGCGAACGTTACTCCATGGATTTTATTTACCATTTTTATTTTCGGGCCTTGTGAACCCCTTATTCCCATTGTGATTTATCCTGCTGCCAAACATAATTATCCGGAAATGATCATTCTTACAGTTCTTTTCAGTCTTATAACTATTTCTACCATGATTGTTTTGGTAACTGCTGCCTGGTATGGTTTCAAGTTTTTACCAATGCAAAAAATCGAGCGTTATTCACACGCATTGGCAGGAGGTACAATTTTCGTCTGCGGGTTAGGAATGCTATTTTTAGGCTTGTAGTTTCCAGATAGAATGATTAGTAATGGCAAGCCGGTCCAGTTCCTGACAAGCCAATAAAATTATTTGCAGAATCCAGCGAACAATGAGCCTGATACCCGATACCCGATACCTGATACCCGATACCCGATACCCATTTTTCTAATCTTTTCCTATCTTTGCATAGATACTAATTAAATCAGGATAAAATGAAAAACCGAATGCACTTCAGAATCAGCCTGATTACCCTTTCCACCTTGATCCCCCTGTTCCTGCACTCCTGTAAAGATGAACCAAACACCGCACCGATTGCATTTTTTACGATTTCGCCAGGGTATGGTACCATCGTCAGCGAATTTACATTTGATGCATCCGGAGTTAAAGATCTCGAAGATCCCGTTGCGGATCTGCAGGTTCGCTGGGATTGGAACTCTGACTCAATTTTCGATACAGAGTTCACTACCAATAAGATAGCTAAACACAAATTTTCTAAGGGCGGAACCATTAATATTACCCTGGAAGTGAAGGATACCAAGGGAAAGACTAACCGGTACACCGACTTTGTTAGAGTTGAAGGCAAGAGTTCCCCAAAGGCGGCGCTGAATATCACCCCTAAAAGCGGGTTCCTTCAGGATGTTTTCAAAATGGATGCTTCAGCCTCAAGCGATGCCGATGATAAACAGGCCGACCTGAAGGTCCGGTTTGATTTTGAAGGAGATGGCACCTGGGATACGGAGTATTCGACAGTAAAAGTTGTGTATCATCAGTATACTGTGGTTAACACCTACAACGTGAAGGTTATTGTAAAAGACAACGATGATTCTACCAATGTGGCAGGTGTTGTTCTTAATGTAGAACCGACGAATCTGGAACCCGAAGCACCAAAAGATCCGCTACCTGCTAATCGGGCCACAAAAGTCAGTACTTTGGGTGTTCTTACCTGGAGGTGCATTGACCCGGAAAGTGACTCGCTGAAGTATGATATATATTTCGGTATAAATGCGAATCCTCCCAAAGTGGCATCTGATAAGGCAGGTGCTAAATTTGAAACTCCTCCGCTTGAGTATGCTACTGTTTATTATTGGAAAGTAGTTGCCAAAGATCCGTATTCACACGAAGCAGCCGGACCGATCTGGTCGTTTACAACCGGCTCGCCGATTTACCCGCTGGGAACATTTACCGATACACGGGATATGAAAGTTTATAAAACGGTTACCATTGACAACAAAATCTGGATGGCTCAGAACCTGAACATTGGAACCATGATCAATTCAAGCAACGGTGGTGACCGGACCGATGGGTACCAAATGAATAATAAGAAGGCCGAGAAATATTGTTATAAAAATGATGCCGCCAATTGTGAATTATATGGCGGATTGTATCAATGGGATGAAGCGATGGCCTATGGATCAGCCGAAAAAGCGACCGGAATTTGTCCGGATGGCTGGCACCTGCCAACCGATACTGAATGGGATGAGCTGGTTCTTTTTCTCGACCCGGATAATGGCGAAGCTCAGGCTGGTGATCAGTTGGTTTTAGGAAGCTTGTCCGGGTTCCAGGCTCTGTTCTCGGGGTACATGATTTTTGCGGAAAGAAAATATTATGATGCAGGCAATGCAGGCTATTTCTGGAGCTCAACAGTGAATGCCAATCCAGAGCTGAGCCACCTGGCGCTGATGCGCTCCATCTACAGGGGAAAATCAGCGTTCCAGGGGGATACATCCCAAAAGTTAAACGGGTTGCCGATACGGTGCGTCAAGGACTATTAGAGCGTAAGGACGTAAAGAACGTAAAGAACGTAAAGAACGTAAAGAAAGAGAGAACGTGTAGAGACGCATAATTGCGTCTTACATAATTGCGTCTTATAGAAAAGTTATAATTGTAAAGAATTGATTACCAGGAAGTTAATTATTGGGATAACGGGGGCCAGCGGTTCACTTTATGCTCATCTGATGCTGACAAAATTGCGTGATCTGTATGAGCAATTGGATGAAGTGGCTGTTGTGGTTTCGGATACGGCTGAGAAGGTCTGGGAGCACGAATTGCCAGATATTCAACTCAATACACGTCCTTTTATCAGATATCCCCACGATAATTTCTTTGCCCCTCTGGCCAGTGGGTCGGCCGGGTATGATGCGATGATCATCATTCCCTGTTCGGTGGGCACTTTGGGGCGCATAGCCGCCGGCACTGCAGAGGACCTGATTTCACGGGCAGCAGATGTAATTATGAAGGAGCACAAAAAGCTGATACTGGTTCTCCGCGAAGCACCCTACAGTCGCATACATTTGCAGAATATGCTCAGCGTAACCGATGCCGGCGGGATTATCTGCCCGGCAACGCCGGGATTTTACCATAACCCTTCCACAATCAATGAGCTTTGCAGCACGGTGGTAACCAGGGCATTGTCGCTGGCGGGGGTGGATACGGGTGAGAAAGGGTTCATGGTGCCGGAGGCTATCATTCGTTCTTAGCCCAAGCCAGGGCAGCAACACTGACACGGACCCCCGGGATGGAGAGGAGCTCCCCGGCACATGCTTCCAACGTGGCACCGGTGGTAATCACGTCATCGATCAGCAGAATATGCCTGTTTTCCAGAAGGGCCGGATTGTTGGACTTAAACTTGCCGGCAACATTAAGATATCGCTCATATCGATTTTTCCGGGTTTGGGTTGAGGTGCTTACAGGACGCGTTAAGGCATTGTTAACCAAGGGTATTCGAAGACCTCTTGAAAGACCTTTTGCTATGGCTTCACTTTGATTGTATCCCCGTTTTCGTTGTTTCTTCGGATTCAGCGGTACCGGTACCAAAATATCGGGTTTGATAAATCTGCAGCTGTGATAAAGCTCATAACCAAACTGTTTGCCTAGTGAATACCCAATATCCGGCCGGTCGTTGTATTTGAGTTTATGAAGGGCATCCTGATAAACCGACCCCTTACGGAAATAGAACCAGGCCACGGCCTGCATAAGCTTTACCCGTCCCCAGAACATTTCGGCCAACGGATTATCCGGATTCAAATCGAAATGTGTTACCGGCAGCTGCCCCAGGCAAACCAGGCAAAGGCACTCCTCCCAGTCTTTCAAAGGCTTTCTGCAAGCGGGACAAGTGCGGGGCAATAAGAGAGAAAGAATGTCGGTTAGAGGGTTCATAATGCAAAAGGCTCAAGGCTCAAGGCTCAAGTAAAGAAGTAAGGCTCAAGGCTCAAGGTTCAAG
>JAPLDV010000761.1 GCA_026391235.1 Bacteroidia bacterium
GCCAGGCAGGCAGAGTTTAAAGAACTCTTGAAAAAGGTTAAAATGGATGATAATCCTCTGGTGATGATTGTAAAAAAGAAGCAGATCCCCAATATCAAATAGCAAATCACAAAAGACGATGCCCATAAATCCTTTGAAAGATTCATGGGCACCCTTAAAGAAGACGATAATCCGGTAATCGTGGTGGTTACTTTAAAATAGGTTTATCAGTCCCGCCGGCATATTCCAACGGGAGGAGCCGCGGCTCCTCCCCTACGAAACCATTTGCAATGATCCGTAGGGGAGGACCCGTGGGTCCTCCCGCATGGCTCAGCCCGTTACTCGATGCTTAGTCCTCGCACCTCACATCATCAGCATCAAAGTTGCACCACGCCGCCTTTATCGTTGTCGGCTTGCAACAGTCAATGATGGAAAGGTTGGTGCTGAAACCGAGGTTCCAGATAAAGCCATTCTTCGTACTCACTCCAAGGTCGGTACTGAGGTTCAGTCCGGTGGAGACCAATACATGGGTCCGTATTGCCAGTTCCTGCCAGCCCAAACCGGTTCCGGAAGTGGAAGATGTGGTATCCTTTGCACCGTCTTTCACGGGATCATCTCCGTAAACTATCCCGGTTACCAACAATCCTGTAATCAGGATGATAATTGTTATTTGATTTTTTGTTTTCATTTTTCAATAAGTTTTTAGAAAGATTTTGTTAACCATTCCTGTTTAATTTTTGCAAACCACAGAACCGGACGGTCCTGTGTTAATGCCGACTCCACCAGGGAGTCTAATTCGTGATAATACTCCTGCGTTTTCGGATCTTTTTTCCGACTAGCCATTGACTCCTTCAGAGCCAGCAGTAACGTCATGTCATACATGCCAATCAGCTCACCTTGATCACTTATCGCAATAGGATAGAGTAAAGGAATCTTATCAGCCTTATTGGTTATTTGGCTCGAAAAGATGCCTTTTCTTGTTTTCAGATCAGCCATGGCAAATTCCAGATGGTGATCCAGAAATATTCTAAAAAGCCTGATCGAACCAAAGGCAAGCAATTGATCTTTTCCATAGACATATTTTCCGGGATCAGCCTCATTGTACCTTGGGGAATTAAAACATATCCTGCGCAAATCTTCAGGATATTTTAGTTTGCCCCAATCGAGGAAGACATCCGGTGAAACTTCTCCCTTCTTGCTTATTCTAAAGATCGTGTCGGATTGGCTTAGGAGCAGTGCCCCTTTTTCAAATTCCTCCAGATGACGTTGATAGGTTAATGACCAATAAACGGAAGTGTCGCCTGAAACCAATGCCTGGCCCCTGCATTTCCCATCTTCGCCCAGAAGGAAAATCCCTGCACTAAGACTATCAACGCCGTCTCTGGAAGGAGTGGTATTATATCCTGCTATCAGATCTTCACCCACCCCGGTCATATCCATAGCCGGCCAGCGTAATCTGAATTCACGGAGCATTTGCCCATCAAAATTGTATACCATAAGCTTAGCCGGCAAGAAGGATTGCAGCCAGAGTTCCCTTTTTGCCGGTTTCACCCACATGGCTTCCAATTCCTTATATTCACCCGGTCCCCGGCCAACACGCTGTATCCGGTATCTGAACTTGCCGGTGGTATCGAAACAAAAAACCGCTTCAAGCCTTTTGTCGAGCATAAAAATGTTGTCACCGGTAACTAACATTTTATCGATATCGATGAAGGCAGATTCCGGGTGATTCTGCAATGTGACATAATGCACCCCCCCGATGAATTGCTCCATATCGATGGCATCGGCGCGCTCAAATGGAACCCTGATAGCCGATTCGGTTCCGGTGCTCTTTGGCCGGCAAGCGGTAAACACGATCATGCAAACCGCCAGGCCGGTATAAATTTTAATCCTCATCATAATTAATTAATTAAAGTATCTCTTTTCGATCAGGTTAAGGTACTCTTTTGTCTGGACTTCCAAAGAGGGGTAGGGTGTAAAAGCCAGGTTTGCCAAGTGTTCCGGCCCGGTTATGAAAAAGTAGGGGATCGCTAATGAATCCATTGGCAATTTCAGACCTTTATCCTGAATCTGCAAAAACTCAACTCCGGTCAGGATTTTCTGCCGGTGATTCCATTGTTCCCGCGTTGGCCCATTTACCGAGAACAGAATCAGGATGTTATTCCGGTAAACCTCCGGGATCTCATTCTTTACCGTGAATAGCAATTGGTCTACGCAAGTTGAGCAATGCCGGTCCGACAGAACGAGAACAAGCTTCTTCGACCGGCCGATAAAATTATTCAGATCCGCAACGCTGCCTTTTTCAGGCTGTACCAGTATTCCCTGAGGTAGGGGGTGATCATTGGATTTCATAGTGAACTCCCAGCCTCTGTTCATCAGGTACAACTCCCGGTTCGCCTGGATAAACCGGTTCCGGTTATCGTTCATCTTTTGACTGTATTCCTTGTTGTTTTGATCAAACCTCCAGATCCAGGCGAGGTTGATAATCAGGAGCACTAAGATTGAGAGCAGCCAGAATCTTGCTTTCATGATACAGCCCCGCAAATTTTCAATCCTTTACAACCATCCATGGCGCGATAGGTTTTTTTGCAGCAGGGGACAAAACTGTATTCGATCACTGTTATGCGGTAAATCGGGACACCAACCCAGCCAGCATACTCGTAGTGTTCCCCGGTTTTTACTTTTTCCTGCGAGGGCATGTACCCTACCAGAACACCATCGGGGGGGTCAGTTGTTCCGGTCATGTTTGTACTATTACCGTCTTCTGTTGCCACGGCACTTATCCCGATCAGATTGCCCATCAGGATGGCAAGAATGGCCAGCATAAATCCCAGCCGCTTCCACTTAAATGTTTTCATTATGTTTTTGATTTAAATTTGAATACACCATATATAGATGGCAATCATGGACTCCAGTGGAAAAAAAAGATCATTTTTTTTTCATGGAACAGAAAAAAGTAAAAAAGATACCTTTGATGCCTAATTCTTATGTTATGATTACTTTCGAGGAAGCTCTTAAAATATCATTAGATCAGGCTTTTACATTCGGAGTTGAATCGATTTCCTTTGAAGAAGCTGCAGGACGGGTACTCGCAGAAATCATAATATCTGATATGGATATTCCTCCTTTTGATAAAAGCGCAATGGATGGATATGCCTGTCGCCGGCAGGATCTTGCACATACTATGGAGGTTATTGAGGTTATCCGTGCAGGTATACCGCCGGAAAAGTCAATCAGCGAAGGAACCTGTTCCCAAATCATGACCGGTGCAATTATTCCCGTTGGTGCAGATACCGTCGTTAAGGTTGAGGATTGCATCAAAATAGAGGCTGATGCACCCGAACCAAACGGAATCCGGTTTGTTGGAGAAAAAACTGCCGCAAATATTTGTTATCGCGGCGAGGATCTGAAAGCAGGTGAGGTGGTTCTAGAGGCAGGTACCCTGCTGTATACCCGCCATGTGCCGATCCTGGCTACAGTGGGCAGGGTTTTTATTAATGTGTTCCGGATGCCTTCAATCGGGGTGCTTTCAACCGGCACAGAACTCGTTGAGCCTGGCGAAACTCCGGGCGTATCACAGATCAGGAATACCAATGCATATCAGATTATTGCCCAGTTGGCGAAAATGGGAATCGATGCTGACTATTACGGAATAGCAGGCGACAATGAGGCTGTCACCCGCAGCATGATCTCGGAGGCACTCATAAACAATGATATACTAGTCCTTAGCGGCGGTATCTCGATGGGTGAATTCGATTTTGTACCCGCAGTCCTGCAAAGTATTGGTATCGATGTTGCTTACAAACAGGTTGCTATACAGCCCGGTAAACCTACTCTCTTCGGCACAGGGCAAAATAAGTTTGTTTTTGGCTTGCCTGGCAACCCGGTCTCTTCCTATTTTATACTGGAACTTCTGGTTAAGCCCTTTATATATAAGTGCATGGGTCACAACTGGAATCCCCCGGTCTTCCGGTTGAGGGCAGCAAAGCGTATGACCAGGAAAAATAATAATCGTCTGGCCTGGATGCCAGTCAGGATCGATCAGGAAGGATTGGTTCACCAGATCGAATACCACGGATCGGCACATATATTTTCACTCCGGGATGCAGATGGAATCATACCGGTACCAATCGGAAAAGCTATAATTGAAGAAGGGGAATTTGTGGATGTCCGACCGCTTTGATCGAAATATCAATTACTTAAGGATATCGGTTACCGACCGGTGTAATCTCCGCTGTACTTATTGCATGCCGGCTGAAGGGGTGCGACTCATTCGCCATGAGGATATCTTACGTTACGATGAGATCGTCGAAGTGGTAAAAATTGCCGTGGATTTCGGTATTGCAAAGGTCCGCATTACAGGAGGTGAACCGCTCGTCAGGAAAGGTGTGGTCAGTTTGATTGAAATGATTGCAGCCATTCCTGAGATCCGCGATCTTTCAATGACTACAAATGGTATTCTCCTGGAAAAATATGCCATCGAACTTAAGTCTGCCGGATTGCAGCGCGTTAATATCAGCCTTGATACCATGAATCCGCTTCGTTATCAGGAGATTACCAGATTTGGAGATATAAATCATGTTATCAGGGGAATAGATGCGGCCATTGCCGCCGGATTGGCACCGGTTAAAATAAACTGTGTGATCAGGAATACTCCGGATGAGCCAGATTCCCGGATGGTTAGGGAATATTGCATTAGAAAGGGGTTGGAAGTAAGGTATATTCATGAAATGGACCTGGATAGAGGCTATTTCCGTGGGGTGATTGGCGGTGATGGCGGGAACTGTTCTTCCTGCAACCGGCTCCGGCTAACCAGTAACGGCATGATCAGACCCTGCCTGTTCAGCAACTCAGGCTTTTCGGTCCGGGAACTGGGCCCCCGGGCAGCCATAGAACGTGCCCTTGATAATAAGCCCGAATGCGGTAGTTTCAATACAACCGGAGAATTCTATAACTTAGGGGGATAATGAAATATTATGTAGGGACGCATATTTGCGTCCGCAAGGCTTAAGGCTCAAGGCTTAAGGCTTAAGTAAGTGATAAGAATAAAGTGAATTAAGGAAAGCCAAGTAGATTAGGATCGTATGAACCATATCAGCCACAAAGACTTCACTAACCCCGGGCTTCAGCCCGGAGGTCATTCTCCAGATGATCCTCAGCACCAGGATCTTCCATCTCCCAGTCTTCCATCTCCCAGTCTTCTTTCTCATCTGGATTCCGAAGGACGTGCCCGCATGGTCGATGTGGGCTCAAAGCCCGATCAGCTCCGGATGGCTAAAGCTGAGGGCCGGATCATCCTTCAGCCTGATACCATTCTTTTGATCCGCGAAAATCTCGTGAAAAAGGGCGATGTTCTAACCGTAGCCGAGATTGCGGGAATCCAGGCAGCAAAAAGCAC